>JAAETT010000272.1 GCA_024228115.1 bacterium | reverse complement strand
TCCGAATAGAGCCTTGAATCAATCGCACTGAAGTGGCCTTGTTGGGTGTCGGTGGAGAAGCCTTGTAACTCCTTCATCTCACACTCACAGGGCCATTTCAATGTCCGGCGTTCACCTCACAACGACGGATTGGGGCTAGATGATCAGATTTCTACGGTTTCTCGTGATCGCCAACATACAAGTTCTTGAGTTGGTCGAGGTTGGTGAAGCCGCCCTTGCTGCGGAGGTAGACCGCGGGAATGATCTCGATCCGGTCGACGAACGCCAGGCGCTCGAATCGTTCGACTACGCGCTCACTGAACTCGACCTTCTCCTGCTCCGTGAAGCTGTCGTCTGTCGTTTCGCCATGTGGGTTCGCTGACGGCACGAAGGCGACACCGACGGTGAGCGGGAACCGGAGGTGCGGGATCGTGGGTTCGAAGTTCCTGCCCTGGCCAGACGGGTCGATGTAGTCGACCAAGCTGGTGGATTGTCCATGCCGGGTTCCCCCAAGACCGGCACAACCGCTGGCGGCCAGGGCAAGAAGGGTGAGTGCGAGGGGGACTGAGAATCGAAGGGCGCGGTTCATGTCAGAGGTCCTTGTTCGAGGTGCTTGTACACGACAATGCCGGAGCCTGGGTGGCGCCGTCGTGCTGGTACCCGCAAGTCGCGTGCCAGTCGCCTTCGAGCCGGGTTCCCGTATTGGAATCAAGGAGTTCGGCGCCGCTCTGCAGAACCGCAATCGCCGGGGGCGAGAGCGGCCGCACATACCCTGATCAGCCTTGTACACAGGATGACGCTGCTGGGCGAACGACTTGGAGGAGACCCGGCAATGGAGATCCTGCGGGCGGGCAGACGCGCATGCCTGTTCCAGACGCTCGTGGACCCACGGCTTCGGTTCTTCCATGACGAACACCAGGAGATTCTTGGCTCCGCCGATCTCCGATTGTCGAGGGACGGACTTCCCGAACGCCGGGTCGACTTCCGGTGGTCACGCTCAGGGAACGTGACTGCTCCGACCTATGTCGTGTTCGACGCGAGGGGATCAGGCCCACTACCGGGTTCGAGTCTCGCCCCGAGTTCGGTACCCCAGCCTGGCTCCGGTCTGATCACTGCATCCAGAGACGTGTTCCCGGGCCTGCTGGATCCATGCGCAGACCTCACGCTGGTTCGGCGTCGCGCGCAGCTCGGCGGTTGTGAGTGCGTCCGAGGCCTCATTGCAGCGACCGCGGGTGGCAAGAACGGTTGCGAGATAGGCAGCGCCGTGGTGCGCTCGCGACTTCGTTTCCATCTCGGCGCGTAGCAGAAGCATGCCATCTGCCGAGTCCACCTGCAGGCGCTCGAGCGCCAGATCAAGCAGGCCCTTGCGTCCGCCGCTCATCGCGACCGCTAGAGCCGTTTTGCGCTCCGAATCCGCAAACAGGCGAGGCCCCCAGCTTGCCGCCGACAGCAGCGCCGAGAACCCGATCCCGAGAACGACCCCCGCACACACCGCACCCGCTAGTGATATGATTCATAAATAAAGGGCACTATTGGACTATCCACGTTACCCTCGCGGCGAACGGCCAGAGGGGCACGATGCGGGTCGCAGCCGAGATTCACCTCAGCAAGAGCCAGCGGGCGACGCTTCAGCAATGGT
>JAAETT010000271.1 GCA_024228115.1 bacterium | reverse complement strand
TAAATAACTCGAAATTAATCATTATCTAATCTTTACTACATCTTTATATAAAATTTATTGATTTATTAATCTTCGTCAAAGTCTACGAAAGGTAAAAAAGAAGTAAACGAAGCAAATAAATAGAAAACATAATAATGCTATTAGAATAAGAGGAAGATTGAATAAAGGTAAGATAGAAAAAGAAATATAAAATATGATAGGTATATAAATTAATAATAATATATAATTCACGTTTTTTACATTATAATTTTACTAAAATAATAGAAGATGAAATTAGATTTGGTTTTCTATGGTTATGATATTATTGAAAGATAATATAAAATGAAGTAAGAATAAACATAATATAAATATTTATACGGAGATCAAGCAGCTGAAATTTCGTTGCTCTCTGAGATATATAAGATAGAATAGTAAATTATGTGGTATTGCATGTGTTGGTATGAATAAATGATGAGTGAATAATACCTTCTTTTGATATAGAATAATCATTTATATAAATATAAGACTAAATAATATAGCTGCATATTCTAATAATAGTAAACATAGCATTATGCTGTTAATAGAATAGGATATAATAAAAATAATCAAATCAAATATACTACAATATATACTAAACTATTTCATCTTAATACAAAAAAACATAATACTAATATAATAAAATTGAATATCCAAACATTATAATATTAAATCAACATTTAAATCTTAATACAGATGAATGAGGAAATAGAGATAACAGATATAAAATAATATAACAGGTGATCATGCTAAAGGAAGATAAATAAATAAGAGAAAAACAAAAAGAGAATTAAATAAAAATAGATTCAGACCAATTACAATAATAATATAAATACCATTCAACAGCACTAACTATTATACCAATTATATTAAGTTTGGTTTGGAATAATATAGAAAAGTCGATTTGCTGCTATGATAAATTTAATTCTAAACCAAGAAATCAAAATAATATATAATGAAAGATATAAAGATTGTGCTAAAATATAAACAAGCAGATAATTTACCAAATATCCTAACCCAAATACAAAATAAATAACCAAGACCTCTTAATCGTAGTTTAATAATATCATATCAGGTATTGGATTTATTACATGTTTTTCATATTCTTCTTTTATCTAATACAACTTCTAATGTTTCATTTATATTTACTCTTATTATTTGTTTTATTATTTCTAATATAATCATTAAATCCTTTTTCTGTTTTCATTTTTTAAATATCTCTGCATTATGTGATAAATTTATAAAGATGTAAATGCTGTAAAGATTAGTATAATTCATATATCTTCAGTTATACCTTATTCTACTTTTTATATTTTTAATTCTCATGTATTATGAGTAGTTAGTGGTATAGGATATTTATCATTCAACTTCTATTATTAATTCTAAAATTAGATTCGGTTTTAATTATAATCATTATTATATCAACTAATGAAATATCTTTACATCTTCCTTAATTTTGGTCCTCAACATCCATCAACACATGGAGTATTAAGATTGATTACTATAATATATGGTGAAATTATTCAATGAATACGATCTGAATTAGGATTACTACATAGAGGATCTGAGAAATTTATTGATTCTAATTATTATAATTCTTCTATTAATTATTTTGATAGATTAGATTATGTGTCTACAATTATACAAGAATTATTATATGTAGGAGGATTAGAAAGATTTATTCAATCTTATTCTTGTTTATTTAGTTCTTTGTTTCGTTTATTATATGTTGAGATATTTCGTATACTTAATCATTGTTTAGCTTTAACTACACATATTATAGATATTGGATTATTTACTTGTTTTCTTTGAGGATTTGAAGAAAGAGAGAAGCTTATTAATTATATTGAATCTATATCAGGTTCACGTTTTCATAATGCTTTATTAGCAATTAATAATATAAAAACAGATTTTGAGAATCCTTCTATTAATATTTTATTATTATTAGTTTTATTTTTATTTATTAAGATTAAAGAATTATCATATATTTTATCAACAATTTCATTATTTATATCTCGGATATATCATGTAGGTATTATTGATAGATCATTAGTTTATTATCTTGGTTTATCAGGAGTAATTTTAAGAGCATCCTATTCATATTTTGATAATAGAATAATGAATAATGAATGTTATAATAAATTAGATTATAATATTTATATATCCATGAATTCTGATTGTCTTGATAGATTTATGATTAGGATTAATGAGTCAATGAATAGCTCTATAATAATTTATATTATTTTATATAATATTTTATTTTATGATTCAGTAATTTATTCTTTATCAATTATGCAATCTGTAATAGGATTTTATTTATCTTCAGGGATATTTTCAAGTTCAGGATGTATTTTATCCAATACTAAATCAATGAAATACTACCTTGAATCATCTAAAGGTATTTATGTAGTGTTTTTATCTAATTATTATTATTGATCTACAAATATTATTACGAATGATTATATGATGATTAATCAATTAAATTCGTATTGTCGAGTGTATAATTTAGGTGATTTAATTGCAATATTAGGATCTGTGGATTTTGTGTTAGGGTCTGTGGATATGTAGGGGTTGTAATTTTGATAGGATTATTATGCAGTTTAATAAAGAGATAAATCCAATAATGCAGAACATGATTAACAAATATAATGCAATGCATATTAATAAAAACGTTATTCTCTATTCTCTAACGTTAATTATTTACTTATCTTTCTTTCCATTATTTATT
>JAAETT010000270.1 GCA_024228115.1 bacterium | reverse complement strand
TCCGAATAGAGCCTTGAATCAATCGCACTGAAGTGGCCTTGTTGGGTGTCGGTGGAGAAGCCTTGTAACTCCTTCATCTCACACTCACAGGGCCATTTCAATGTCCGGCGTTCACCTCACAACGACGGATTGGGGCTAGATCCGCAGTTCCCGTCCCGATGCTACCCGGCGTCGGGGGGCTCTTGCCGGCGGTGCTTCTTGGTGAACTCGGGCTCTGCCGCACCAAGGTTGGCCGAGACTGAGCGGCCCGGCCCAGGCAATCTCCGGGAGTTTCACGGAAACGCTCGAGGCCACCTCGCTCATTGCCCGCTGGACCCGCTCCAGTCCACAGGATAACTCGGGTGGAAGTACTTCTTGTAACCCATGTGTTGGCGATCACGAGAAACCGTAGAAATCTGATCATCTAGCCGTGGTCGCGCGCGAGTGCTGGTTTCTCGTCAGAACGGCGAATCGGTGTCGGTCGGATCGGTGTCGAGTTCGCGATCGAGAGCCGCGAGGTAGTGTCT
>JAAETT010000269.1 GCA_024228115.1 bacterium | reverse complement strand
CTGCAACTCGCTGCAACGCCCTGCGACATGTCACCGGGAACGCGAGTTACGAAAAGCCTATTGGTTTCAGGACCTTGCCTGATTCCGAGACCTGGCTTCCCAAGCCGAGGGTCGCGGGTTCGAGTCCCGTCTCGCGCTCCAGGAAACCTGGGGTCCCGCACACTTGTGGCGGGGGCTTCTTCGTTGGGGTCGACGGCGTCAGTGGCTTTAGACGTATAGAGACGTTCGGAGACGCCGAAGTCCGCGAAGGAAAGGTCAGCTTCATCCACCGGAAGGACGTGGGCTAGGCGCAGCGAGTCATCGGGCTGTCCCTGGACACCAAGGACACCAAGGACACCAGGGACGGTGGCTTGAAGAAGTCCCTATAGGAACCAAAGATATCGGAGTTCCCGGGATCGGTGTCCTCGGTGCCCGAGGTGTCCAGGATCGGACTAGCCAAAGCGGGGAGCGCGAGGTGACCGAGACCCTGCAAGACGAACACTCCTGCTGCCGCGCCCGCCTTCACCCCATCCGCCAGCGCCTAGGGGGTAACGCCACCCCTCCTTCCGCAATGATCAGTGCGAGGCGCACTCGGGCCCCTTCAGGCTGGCGCCACCTCGTTCAGGAAGCGGCCGATGCGTTCAAAGTAGGGCCGTCCGCCGATGGTCGTGGTGTCGTTGTGGCCCGCCCCCTCGATGGTCTCGAAGGCCTTGGGCCCGGGTGCGGCTTCGAAGAGCTGCCGACCGAGCCCATACGGTACGATCTCGTCACGGTCTCCGTGAAAGAAGAGCAGGGGAGCTCGCAGCCTCGCAATCTTGCTCTCGGAGTCGAAGTGGCCGCGCACGAAGGGCGCAGCGAGGGGCAGCAACGACCGCGCCATTGCCGATACCGAGGTGAAGGTGCTCTCCAAGATCAGCCCGGCGATCGCCCGATCCTGTACGAGGTCCACGGCCACGGCGCCACCGACGGAACGCCCGAACACGACGATGCGATCCTCCGGAATGCCACGCTCCTCGATCAAGTACCCGAGACCCGCCCGGGCGTCCGCATACACTCCCGCCTCGCTCGGGCTGCCGTCGCTGAGTCCGTATCCGCGATAGTCGAGGAGCAACACACTGGTTCCCAGCGCGACCAGCTCCGCCGCGTTGGGCAGGCGATGCGATGCGTTGCCGGCGTTGCCGTGCAGGAAGAGGAGCGCGCGCGTCGCCCCCTCGGCCGGCAGCCAGAAGCCGTGGATGCGCACGCCGTCAGCGGCTTCGAGAAAGACATCCTCGCCGCTCAGGCCAACCTGCTCCGGGCGGAGATCCACGCCGGAGGTGGGCTGGAAGATCATTCCGTCAAGGAGCCGGCTCCACATGGCGAGTATCCCTACAAGGGCCACCCCGAGCAGGACCAGTGTCGGCCCGCGCTGCATGAATCCATGGTATCGGTCCGCCTGGAAATGGCCCACGGGCGCGGCGTTTCAGCCAGGCACCCCTGGCCATGTACCGCAGCGGGTGGTGCTGGGGCGGCTACCGGGCGCACCCGAGCAGCCGGGGGCAAGCCGTTGCTGCTCGACGGCCCGCCGGTGCGACTGCCAGGCTGTCCAGGGTGTAGCGCACCACCTGTAACCGCGAATCCGGACGACCATTTCGTGGAGCGGGAGGAGCGGTTCTGGCATTGGACCTGCGCGCAGCGGCGGCTCGTCGAGCAGTAGACGGCACGAACGACGATGCCCCGGCCGAAGCCGGGGCGTCTTGCGCTCGGGCTCCCGATCAGTTCCCCACCGTGAGCGCAGGCCCCGTCGGGTTGCGAGCCAGCCGCAGATCGTCGAGCCGCGCGTTGCAGGCCGCGCGCCAGGCTCCGCCTTCTTCGCTGAGGATGTAGAGCTGGTTGTCTTGGATCGCCTTCACGGCTCGCTCGGCCATTGTGGACGGGTCGAGTCCCTGGTCGGTGGCGGTCGAGAGCACGGACTCGACCAGCTGGGAGGTGGTGAGGTCGGCGTCTTCGCCGCGCTTGAGGTGTGGCGGGCGATTGCGGTCGGAGTCGCCGATGCGTGTGCTGATGACCTCAGGGCAGAGCACGGAGACACCGATGGGCGCGTTCTCCAACTCCAGGTAGAGCGTCTCGCTCAGGCTGAGCACGGCGTGTTTGCTCATGTAGTAGGCAGAGACCATCGGGGCCCGCGTCACGCCCGCCATCGAGGCGGTGTTGACGATATGCGCGGGCTCGTCCTGTTCGAGCATGATGGGGACGAAGGCCTGGATGCCGTGGATCACGCCCCACAGGTTGACGCCGAACACCCACTCGTAGTCGGAGAGCGGCACCTGCCACGACGCGCCGGCGGCGAACACTCCGGCGTTGTTGCACAGCACGTGGACCTTGCCGAAGGCGTCGAGGGTCGCCTGGGCGAGGGCGCTCAGCGCATCGGGCTGGCTGACGTCGGTCTGCACCGCGATCGCCTCCGCGCCCGAGTTGCAGAGTTCCCGGCGCGCGCCTTCGAGTGCCTCGGACTCGATATCCGCCAGTACGACCCGCATCCCCTCGGCGGCGAAGCGGCGACCGAGCGCCAGCCCGATCCCGCTCGCCGCACCAGTCACCACCGCCACTCGACCACGAAGTTCTTCCATGCCCTGCCTCCAATCATCAACCGTACCAGTCGTCGCCGCCTCCGCGCGACCTTCGAGACGTTGAGCAAGCCGTCTCGCGCTCCATGGAACCTCTGGGTTTCCGCTGGATGTTGCGCTTGCTTCCTGGCTCGGCTTGCCATCTGTGTGGCTCTCGACTTGGGAGCGCTTCGGCATCTCGAGCTGCGGTCGCCCCAAGCAGGATGGCCTGCGGAGGCTCTGGCTTCTTCACGGTCGTCAGTCCTGGGTGGCCTCGAGGATCTCCCAGTCGTCACCAAGCTCTTCCTTCGCGGCCTCGCACGCCGATTCCTCGTCGAGGGCTTCCAGCTTGAGCGTGCGCGTGCGGGGCTTGCCGATCTGACTGGCCTTGACGCGCCAGGTGGCGCTCGCCTTGTGTGCGACCGGGGCGGGGGCGGGGGCGGGAGCTGCGACGGGGCCGGAAGCCGCGGCCGGTGCGGCACGCGTGGCACCTGTTCGGCCAGCGACGAGTTCGAGGAATGCCTCGCTCGGATTCTCGATCCCGAGCGCAACACCGCTACTCGAAATCGAAGCCAGACGCGAGGGTACGACATAGCGTCGGACCACCTTGGCCGAGATGGCGATCTCCGGGTCGTCGGCCTCTCGAAGTTCGACGTGGACCTTCTGGCCCGGCTTCAGGGATACGCGGGTCTGCACGAACAGGCCCGTGGCCGAGAGATCCCGCTGAACGTCCCCTCGGGCGTTTCGATACGGGCGGTCAGTCTCCGCTTGCTTCGTGTGTTCTTCCGGCGCTCTGCCACAGGCGGCCCCCACCCATCCTTTCGGCCACACGGCGGCTCGCCTGAGCCGCACGTCCGAGGCTGCGAGGGTACACCGCCTTCGGGGCGTTCGGCCGGGCGCGCGCGATGCGAAGTCCGAGGAGATTCCGTCCGAGACGGAACTGCGGCATGGCAGGACGCTCAGGGATCAATCGTCCACGGAGGCGAGGTACGCGAAGATGTCCTCGATGTCGTCCTCGTCGAAGCCGTCGAAGACGTCCTCCATGTCTTCGTTGACGCGTTCACCCGACCGGAATTGCTTGATCTGTCGGCGAAGATAGTTCGTGTGCTGGCCCGCGATCTGGGGGACGTCGTCCTCGCCCCAGCCCTGCTCGCCGTGGCATTCGCTGCACTCTTCGTCGTAGAGTTCCGCGCCGCGCTCGATGTCGCCGTCGATTCGGGGAACGTTGAAGACGGCCTGGACGGCAAGGAGCCGCTCCAGCGAACTCATCTCGACATCGGCCGGGGGTCGCTCGGTCGGCAATTCGATCTCGGAGAGCAGGCGTGCGATATCGCGGACATCGTCCGGCGGAAGTTCGCGCTCGGTTGCGTAGGGATACATGGGAATGTTGATCCGCTCGTGGGCCTTGAAGGCTTGCAGCTGCCGTTCCAGGTAGTCCGCGGAAAGGCCGGCGATCCGGGGATACTCCCCATCCTTGCCGCCTTCGCCGTTCCTGCCGTGACAGGCGGCGCAAACTTCGAGGATGTCCCGGGCGTTGTCGGGATCGTACTTCCAATGGGGCTCTTGCGGCGGCGCCGAAGCATCTTGCTGCGCTCCGGCAGGCGCGATCCAGCACAGCAGGAGCAGCGCGATTCCCAGCAAGCTCTGCACCGTCACCGTACTTCGTCCATCCAAGGGTCCTGGTGCTGAACTTGCTCGACGTGGCCCCGCACCATCCGGGAAGCCTATAGCAATCCCGCGAGCCTCCAGCAGCTCGGGATTCAGCTCTGGGCTGGCGAGGCTTCAGCTCGCAGGCGTCAATCCCGCCGCTTCCCGCAGCTCCGCAAAGGATTCCGCGGTGGCGAGGACCAGCTCGTGGAGGTCGGGAATCTGGTCCCAATCGGCGGAGTATCCAAACGAGAGGTTGCCGTCGTAGCTGAAGAGGGCGAGGCCCAGGCCGAGGTTTCCCATCAGCGGGACGTGGGGATGGATTTCGAGTAGCGGCGACTCCATCAGGAAGAGCGGCACGCGCGGGCCCGGAACGTTCGTGACGACCATGTTGAACGGTGTTCCCAGCACGATCAGCCGCGCGCCCAGGGAGAGCAACCCGGAGCCGGTCCACTCAGTCGCCTGGGTCAGGATTTCCGCACCGAGCGCTTGCTTCGTTTCCTTCAGCTCTGCCGTGGCCTGACAGATGGTCTCCAACCGGGTGAGCGGATCCGGCTCGTTGATCGGGAGGTCGAGTGTCCAGGCCGAGACCCGGTTGCCGAGGTCGCCCCGCTCGTCCTTGCGGCGCACGCTGACCGGCGCCATGACCCGCAACGATTCGTCGTGCAGGGTCATGCCGCGCGTGTGGGTCAGGTAATGCCGTACGGCGCCGGCGGTCACCGCCAGCACGATGTCATTCACCGTGCCTCCTACGGCTCGTCGCACCTCCTTGATCTCCGCCATCGAGATCGGCGTCCAATCGAGTCGGCGATGGGGGCCGATCGGCTCGTTGAAGGGGAGGGCGCGGGCACCGCTGACATTGCCCAGCATGCGCCCGAGCGCGCGGACGCGCTCGGAAAGGTCGTGGCGATCGTCGTCTTCGTCCCGCAGCAGGCGAGCCATGGCCTCGGCCGCCTGGACCGGCGCGCGTACAACCCGGTTCACCTCGCTCATGCCCAGGGTCGTGGCGCTGGGCGTGTCGCGGGGATGCCAGGGGCGGGTGGGGTCGGGCTTCTCCTGGGGTTCGCTGGTCAGCAGGGCGGAGATCAGCTCGGATCCGGAGACACCATCGACCATGCAGTGATGGACCTTCGAGACCACGGCCAGGCGGTCGCCCGAGAGCCCCTCGATGATCCAGAGTTCCCAGAGCGGCTTCTCCCGATCGAGACGCTGGGAGAAGATGCGGCCCGCCATCCGTTTGAGCTGGCGCTCGTTGCCCGGGCTCGGCAAGCGGGAATGACGCACGTGGTAGTGGATGTTGAAGGAGGCATCGTCGATCCAGACCGGATGTCCCTCGATCGGCGTGCGAGCCAGGCGCTGGCGGTAGCGCGGAATGCGGTCGAGGCGCGAGAGCACGTACTCCTGGATGCGCTCGATATCCAGCGAACCGTCGTCGAGACGCAAAGGTCGTGCATCGTGGATCTGGGTCGACGCCACATGCATGGCCGCATGCGGCTGCGCGTCCTCATAGACGAGGAAGGAGTTGTCGAGCTGCGTGAGTCGGTCGAATGTCTCGGACACGGGTCTCTCTCCTGGCTCTCGGGTTCAGAGCTTGCGCAAGCCTTCGAATTCTTCCTCGATGTCGGCCACGAACGTATGCAGATCCGGCATGGCCTCCCAATCCGCATTGAACCCCCAATGCAGGGCTCCGTTGTAGCTGAGCAAGGCGGTGCCCAGGGCCTGATTCTCGAACAGAGGCACGAGTGGGTAGGATTCGAGCATGTGCGCTCCGTTCAGGAAGACGGGGAAGCCGGGGCCGGGCACGTTCGTCACCACCATGTTGTAGGAACGTCGGGCAGCGGCCAACCGGCTCATGCCGGTGATCAAGCTGGTCGAGGTCCAGTCGCTGAGTTCTTCGAGCACCTGGGTGCCCTCGGCTTGTCGTGAGTTCTTCAGGTTCCGGGTCTCGGCGATGACGCGATCCACACGCTGCTTCGGATCGTGCTCGTCGACGGGAAGCGAAGCGACGAGCATCGATACTTTGTTGCCGAGTGTGCCGCGCTCGTCTTCGGTGCGGGTGCTGACCGGGATGAAGACGCGGAAGTCGATGTCCCGGGTGCTGGTGCCTTGCTGCTGCAGGAAGCGTCGAACGGCTCCGCTCACACATACGAGCACTACGTCGTTGATCGTTCCGCCCAGTTTTGCCTTCACCTCCTTCACGACGTCCAGGTCGAAGCGCGTCCAATCGAAACGGCGGTAGGGCCCGATCGGGACATTCAGCGGCGTCTCGGACGCGGGGGCGAGCGCCTTTCCGAGGCCTTCGACGAAGCCGGTTGCCGTCTTGACGGCGGAGTCGATGCCATCGACCGGGTGTTCCAGGGATCGGAAGGCATTGCTCAGGAGCCGCCCAGGCGTTCCAATGCGATGGCGCAGCTCACCGCCCAGGAGTTCGAGGGGGCTCGGGCGAGAACGAGGCCGCCATGTGTGGTGCGTCTCGACAGGGCGGTAGTTCGCATCGGGGCCCATGAATGCGGCCAGCAACTCGACACCGGAAATGCCATCGATCAGGCAGTGGTGAACCTTCGAAATGACCGCGAAGCGCCCACCTTCCAGGCCTTCGACGAACCAGAGTTCCCACATCGGCTTCGAGCGATCGAGCTTCTGGGACATGATGCGGCCGGCCAGTCGTTTGAGGCGGCGTTCGTCACCGGGCAGCGGCAGGGCGGTATGCCGGATGTGGTAGTGGAGGTTGAAGCGGTCGTCGTCGATCCACACCGGGTGGCCCGTGATCGGCGTTGTGTCGAGCTTCTGGCGGAAACGCGGTGCGCGGCGCAGGCCGGTCTCGGCCAACGTCAGGATCTGCTCGAAATCGATGCCCCCGTCCGGGGTGGCCAGCGGGCCGGGTTCGAAGGTGGCGACCGATCCCACGTGCATGTGCACGCCGTCGCTCTCGAGATCGAGGAAGGTGGTGTCGAGGGCGGTGAGCCGGTTGTAGTGGGAATAGGGCATGGTCGCGTTCTCCTCGGCCAATACCCTGCAGGTTTCGAGCCGTCGTCTCGCGCGCTCATCGTGCCCGAGGAATCGCCGCACCTCGTTCGACTCAGTGCGGTGTGGCGAAACGCCTCACCGCGTACCTGCCTTCACTCGAGCAATCGAACGCGGCTGGCATGGACCCGCGTTCGGCGGGGAGGCGGCTTCGGCCCAGGCCCCGCCGGAGAAGCGAACGCGCGCGGTACCGCCTGGATCGTCCTCCGTTTTCTGAAGACGATCCAGGCGGAGTAGCTGCGGCGGCCCCTCGCCCTAGCGAGCCGTCTTCTTGCGGGTCGCCTTCTTCCGGGTTGTCTTCTTGCGCGTGGCCTTCTTGGTCGCGGCCTTCTTGGTCGCGGCCTTTCGGGTCGTCTTCTTGCGCGCGGCCTTCTTGGTCGTGGCCTTGCGAGCCGCCTTCTTCCGCTTGGCTTTCTTCCGTGCAGGCTTTCCGCGCACTGCGCGTTCCAGGCGTCGGTAGAGCTTCTCTGCATCGGCTTCGAGGCGCTTTCGGCGCTTCTCGCCGTCCTTGCGCAGCTTCTCGATCTGCTTCTCCATGTCTTCGAGCTGCTTTCGCACCTCACGAACAGGTTTTCGGATGTTCGGCGGCAGCTCCTTTTCGAGCCGGGCCACGCCCTTGATGAACCAGTTCGAACTACGGGTGCCCGCTCCGCGAGCCCGCGCTGCCTTCTTTCTTGCTGCCATGATGTTCTCCTTCATCGCGGGGGGTCCGCGGCTTGACATGAACGTACCAATGATTCGTGATTCCGTGGAGTGGCCAGGGCCTTCGGCGGGCAGAAGGCCTCCGCTAGGAGTCTGCGCGGTAGAAGCGAGATCGGCCGCGTAGCGTGGGATTCTCGGTTGAATTGTTGCGGTGAGTAGGGTCTGGGGCGCCCGGGACCGCGAAGGCTCCGGATCGGGTGTGAGCCGGGGTTGCCCTGGAAGCCG
>JAAETT010000268.1 GCA_024228115.1 bacterium | reverse complement strand
CTGCAACTCGCTGCAACGCCCTGCGACATGTCACCGGGAACGCGAGTTACGAAAAGCCTATTGGTTTCAGGACCTTGCCTGATTCCGAGACCTGGCTTCCCAAGCCGAGGGTCGCGGGTTCGAGTCCCGTCTCGCGCTCCATGAAATCTGAGTTGGATCGCGGAGTTGCGCCGTCTTCCGTTGGCGCCTTTGCGGTGTCCCCGTCGGGAGGGGCCGTCTGGGGCCGTTCGGGGCCGCCGGAATCATCGATTCCCCCGAACTCGGCGAAGCCGAGGTCGCCCTCCGCCTCAGTCATCCAGTGGGCGTAGACGCGAAGCGTGAGTTCGGGGTTGGCGTGGCCGAGCTGCCCCGCAACCCAGCGCACGGAGCGGCCCGCGGCAATGGCGCGGCTCGCGTAGGTGTGGCGCGTCGTGTGGAACGGCAGCTTGCGGACGCGGTGCTTCTCTACCGCCTCCCGCCGGATCCGATCCCAGGAGCGCGTGAAGTTCCGCTCGTTCAGCGGCCCTCCGCGGGCGTCGCAGAAGACCCAGGGCGGAACCTCCTTCCAGCCCCGGGCTATGATCTCGCGACGCCGCTCGCCCTGTAGATCGAGGAGCATCTCGGCCAGGCCGACCGGGATCATCACCGGGCGGGCTCGCCCGCTCTTGGGAGTCGTCGGTTCGCCTCGTACGAGTGCCCGGCGGATCGTGATGCGGCGATTCCCGAGATCGATATCCGCCCACTGCAGGCCGAGGATCTCGCCCTTCCGGCAGCCCGTGGAGAAGGCGAAATGGAGCAGGGGGTAGAAGGGCCGCTCGTGGAGACGAAGCCGCGCCGCTCGGTAGCTCGGATCACTCGCTCGGTCTTTGTCCTGAGGGCCCCGTGCCTCGGAGATCCAGCGGTCACGGCGGGCGGCGACCTCGAGCAACGTGGCCACTTCTTGCTCGGTCCAGGCGTCCGCCTGACGAACCTCGGAGGCCAGGCTGCCGGTGACGCGCCGGATGAGTGTCCCGACGCGCGCCGCGGGATTTCGATCCAGCACCTCGTCTTCCACCGCGAGGGAGCAGACCCGGCGAAGAATGCTGAGAGCGTTCTGGATGGTGGCTGGGCTGAGCCCCTCGTCGAGCTTGCGCTGGATGAAGTCGAGCAGGTGATTCCGGTGCAGGTCGCGGAGATCGAGCTCGCCGAAGAACGGTGCCAGATGTCGATCGATCAGCCCGAGCGAGGATACCTGTGTCGAGGGCTTCAGTGTTGGCTTGTAGCGCCGGTGCCACGCACGGAGCTGCTCGGCAACGGGCAGGGGAGGGCGCGCCTGCTCGCCTGCCGGATCGAAGGTTCCGAGCGCAATCGCTGCGTTCACCTTCGTGGCCACCGCCTCCGCTTTCTGCTTCTGCGTCTTTGTCGCTCCGAAGCGGCGCTTGTGACGCCGGCCCTTGTGGTGAACGTCCAACCACCACGCGTTCTTGTACCACCGGACCTTGGCTGCCATGCCCTCAGACTACCTCCGCGAACCGCGGGAGAAACGGTCTCTCCCCGGATCGACACCTCGATCGAAAGGACCGTCGGTCCATCGATTCCAGCGGAAAGCCTGGCACTTCCGGCTGACAGATCCGGTCACGCTCAGGCTACTTCTCGAGCTCACGAACGATCTCCTGTGCGAGCCTTTCCGACGCCGCGCGCTCGCCGACTGCCTTGCTCTCGAGCCATTCGCGCAACGCGTCCACAGGGACCAACACGCGGGCACCCAGGTGCACGTGCGGTAGCTCCGGCAGGACGGAACGCAGGTGGCGTTCGGAGACGCCGAGTGCGCGCGCGGCTTCCGGCAGCGAGAGCGCGAGGCGCGCACCGAGATCCACTCGTTTTACCTCACGGGAAGCCGGTTCGGGGCGCACCAGAGCAGCGCTTCGTTCGCCGCTCAAAGGGCGGTCTCGAACGACGGATTGCACCGCTCGTGAGAGAGAGTGGTATCGAAAGCAGGTTCCATGTTCCACCTCTGTAGGTGTGGAACACAGGGCAGCCTGGCGGGCATGAGTGGATGTACCAGAGGGGGCAGTGGGTGGCAATCAGCGCGGCAATTTTGTTGGTAGGTATCGGTCCGCGGACCGGAAAAAGAGTGATGGAGTCGGTGTGGCTCCCGAAATCCAGTCTCCACGCACTAAGTCCGCGTCCCTGCTCGGGATCTCAGCGAATCCTCCATCCGTTTATCTTGCATTACGATTTGCCGCCTCCATCAACCCCCAGAATCTCCAATCTGGCCCATCAGTCGTCGGCCACGACCTCGACGGTGAGCACCGCGAGGCCGCAACCTTCGGAAGCCTGGTGGGGCGCGAAGTGGAGCCCGTAGCGACATCACGGGCGTTCGCAGACAACACTGCCGTACCCGGGTGCTCGAATGCCGCCACGAGCTCCGCGTCGAACTGCTCCTCGTGCGATCCAGCATGAACCACGTGTGCTTGGCAGAGGCCCCTGGCGGCGCAGTGGAAGTCGCCAGATCCGAAGTGAGATGCGGAATCGAAGCTCGCCGGAGGCGCCATCGCCGTGCAGCTCGGTGTGAATCAGAAAGCAGCCGCCTGGGCGTTGCTCGCCTCTTGAGGACTCCCGAGATGAGAGGCCTCCTCGGTCGGCGTGAACCCAGGGAATCCCGTCGGCGTGAAGCCCGGTCCCCGTATTGGCCCGGTCGGCAACTCTCGCTTTCCGCAGGCTCTTCCTGGCGTGGTATACCGTTCGCAGAGCTCGCCGGTTGTGGATACCGAACTCGCAGCCCGCTCCCCCTCGCACCCGGGCCATCGCACCTCCGGTGTTGCACCGGCATACGAGCGGCACCGACCCGAGGAGACCGTATTACACGAGGTCGTCCG
>JAAETT010000267.1 GCA_024228115.1 bacterium | reverse complement strand
ATTGCTGGCTCTTCAGGAGGCGGACGTACTCGCGGAGCTGGCGGATTTCGATGTCGCGTTCCGTGATCGCGGCGTCGCGCTTCTCGATTTCGGCATCACGTTCGAGGAGAATTGCCTGCAGTTTCTCTGCATCGCCCGGAAGAACCGTTTCCTTGATCACGACCGAAACCTAACAACCGGAGGGGTCCCTGGCACTACCTCACAGCCGAGAACGAAAGCGATTCATGCGGCTTCAGTTGGAAGACGTCGATCCCGTCAAGTAACCAGTTCAGCTCTCGTCCCGTGACGGCAAGAACTTCGCGCTCATCCTCCCTCGGCCACGGGAACCGATCCTTTTCGAGGCGCTTCTGCCACAGCACGAACCCATTGCGCTCCCAGTAGAGCAGCTTCACCTGGTCGCGACGCCGATTGCAGAACGCGAACACGTGCGAGGAGAACGGGTCCAGCTCCAACTCTTCTTCGGCCAGAATGGAAAGGCCGTTGATCTGCTTTCGGAAGTCCACGGCGTCACGGCAGAGGTGCACCCGCACCGTCTCGGTGGGTCGCATCACAGCCGAGCCAACGCCTCGACCACGGGACCGAGGGGCGAGGACCCTTCCAACATCACGCCATTGGGAAGCCGGGCTCGCCAAGGCGAGCCGGAAAGCGGCAACCCAGACCGTGCGGCCTTCACCTCGATGAATCGCTGCGGATGCGCGGACTCCCTCTGGCGCTTCCTCGGTGTCCTCGCACCGCGCTTCGCCGGCGGCAGCACGCCCTTCGCTCGAAGGTCACGCGTCGCCGTGTACAGTGTGTACTCCGACAGCCGGTGACGCTTCGCGTAGCCGCGAACCGTTTCGCCTTCTCGCGCGCATCGCCTCAGGTGCGACAACCATCGCCGCTGCGTCGGCGTGAGATTCCTCTCCGCCTTCGATCGACCCATCCCGCTCCTCCCTCAGCTCGCTTCTGCGAGCCGATCCAGGATGACTCGATCTCTCAGGATGAAAACATGGGGTCTACTGAGCGCTTACCGACCTGCCCCTGTCCGGCCCCCTCCTCGGGCTGCGCTTCGCTCCGCCTTGACATAACAAGTTATGTCAACTTGGGGTGGGCTGCGCTTTACCGGTGCGAGAGGTATTTGCCGTCCCGAGAGTTCGCCCGGCTCCGGACCTCTTGCCCCGCATTGGCAGGGCTGCCTTGCGCACGCCGGCCGCCCGTCCGCCCCCCTGGAAGGGGGGCTCCCCGGAAAGAGCTGCGGCGGCTCCGCCGCAGCTCTGGTGAGGTGAGAGCGGCTGAGGGGGAAGAGGGCTTCAGAGGAGCTTGCGAAACTCTTCGACCGTAAGCCCCGCGTCGCGCACGATGCCGCCGAGGGTGAAGGCGTTGATGGGGTTGTTGCGCGGAATGGTGAGGATGCGGGTGCCATCGGTCATGATGATGTGCCCGCTCTGGCGTGCGATTCGGAAGCCCGCTTTTTCGAGAGCGCGCACGGCCTTTTGATGCGGGATTCCGGGAATCTTCGGCACGTGGATTAGACGGCGACGTCGACTTCGCGGATCTCGGCGTCGCCGAGCTGTTGGCGATCACGAGAAACCGTAGAAATCTGATCATCTAGCCGTGGTCGCGCGCGAGTGCTGGTTTCTCGTCAGAACGGCGAATCGGTGTCGGTCGGATCGGTGTCGAGTTCGCGATCGAGAGCCGCGAGGTAGTGT
>JAAETT010000266.1 GCA_024228115.1 bacterium | reverse complement strand
TCTAATGACTCTTATTGTCAAAATTAGTATTTGAATTAAATTAGTAGTATACTGTAAAAACAACAGGTAGCCTTTCTGGTCTGTTATCCAACTTAATCAAGTATCGGGTAGCTAGATCAACTTAGTCCGAGAAATAGATAAACTAATTATTTTTAATACTAAGGAGCCTATCATGGCTATCACAATTGATAATGTACAAATCGAAACGTTTGAAGATAACGTTCGTTTCCTAGCTCAACAAAAACCTTCTCGCTTAGCTGGCTTATGTACAATGAAGCAGACTAACGGTGCAGCTCATAACTGGGAACGTGTTGGTCCTACTGATTTCAGCGAGAAAACTACCGCACGCACAGCAACACCAGAAAATGATACACCATGGTCACGCCGTGTTTCACAAGCTAAAACATTTGATAACGGTGACACAGTAGAGCAAGAAGATATTGTTCAAATGCTTATCGACCCACTATCAACGTTAACGCAAAACTTAGCTTGGGGTTCAAACCGTAATAAAGATGATGTGATTATTGCGGCGGCAACTGCTGACGCTTTAGACGGTGATGGTAACTTAAATGCATTCCCTGCAGGTCAAGAAGTTGGTGATTACACTACGCCTATTTCTTTAGACCTTATCAACCAAATGGATATGAAGTTCTATGAGAATGATATTGATCCAGACGAACCTAAGTGTGTTGTTATCTCTCCATTCCAACGTAAAACGTTATTAGGCCTTTTAGAAGTTACCTCTGGTGATTTCCAAGGTGATTCAATGGCATTACGTAACGGTTACTTACCTAACTTCTTGGGTTATGATTGGATTGTATCAACTCGCTTGTTAGCTCCTTTGGCTGGCCAAGTAGATTGTTTAGCATTCACTAAGAAAGCAATTGGCGTTCAAATCAACCGCGACATTAGTACTCGTGTTGCAGAAGATCCAAGTCAAAGCTTTATGTGGCGTGTATACGGTTTCCAGACTTTGGGTGCTGTACGCGTTGAAGATGAACATATTGTTCGCTTAAAACTTAAAAACGAAGCTTAGAGTTTAGGGGCTGGGGGGATTGATCCTCAGCCTTTCTCTTTGGCCCCATTTTAATTAAGGAGAACATCATGGCTATTGTAGGTGTAAGGACTGAGCTTGATGTAACAATCGAAGCAACAGCGTCAGGCACAAAAACAGGTTTGGCTTGGTATATGGACAACGGCACAGCTAAGGGAATGTCTAACGAATTAGCGCCAGGCTCAGCGACAGCTTATCTAGGTAAGGCGCTAAACTTTATCGGTAATAAAGCAGCTAACCGACAGTTAAAGACAGCATTCAATAACAATCAAGCAGCTCCATAGGTGACACATGGCTATACTACCAAAACCAAAGCATGACGGCTTTAAAGTTGGACCTAACAAGTTAGATCAAAACAAAATAAGCACATTAGCTGCTGAAGGTTTTGAAGCTGAAGATATCAGCCAACGTTT
>JAAETT010000265.1 GCA_024228115.1 bacterium | reverse complement strand
TGTTGTGAAGTTCGGGATCATGGCTCCGTACATGATGGCGCCCGTCGAAGACGGGGCCTATGCGGCGAGCTTCGGGCAGCTCGCCGAGGAGATGGGCTTCGAATCGGTCTGGGTGGTCGATCACGTGGTGATGTGTCCGGCCTACAGATCGCGTTACCCGTACGATCGAAGCGGCCGGTCGCCTTTTCACGAAGACGTCGTGCAGCCGGACCCGCTGATCTGGCTTGCCTACGTTGCCGCCGCTACCCGGAAGCTACGCCTGGCAACGGGCATCCTGATCCTGCCGCAACGCAATCCCGTGGTACTGGCCAAGGCGCTCGCCAGTCTCGATCGTCTTTCAGGCGGACGGATGTTGCTGGGGGTGGGCGTTGGTTGGGTTCGCGAGGAGGCGGAGGCTGTCGGAGTCCGGTTCGAGGATCGTGGTCGACGGACCGACGAGTACATCGAGGCGATGCGCGCCCTGTGGAGTTCGCCGCGTTCCAGTTTTGCAGGCGAAACGGTTCGCTTCGACGACGTCGTCAGCCGGCCGAAGCCCGCACAGGCGGGCGGCGTGCCGATCCACATCGGTGGACATAGCGTGGGGGCGGCCCGGAGGGCAGGGCGGCTTGGAGATGGGTTCTATCCTCTCGGCGTCAGTGGCGAGGAGCTGGCACGGCTCCTTGGAGTGGTTGCCGCGACCGCGCGCGAGCACGGTCGCGATCCCGGCGGAATCGAAGTCACCTGCGTGGGGACGCTCGAACCGGAAGTCGCCAGGGCTATCAGCGCGCGGGCGTCGACCGGATGACGATCTCCCCGCCGACCGGCGATCTGGCGGAGCTGCGGCCGATTCTCGAGCGATTTCGCCGCGAGGTGATCGAGCC
>JAAETT010000264.1 GCA_024228115.1 bacterium | reverse complement strand
CGACGTGACTCCCTTGCTACTCAGCAAGCGATCTTGGGATCCTTGGCAGAGGAAACCGGAAGCCAAGCACAGAGCGCCATCGAAACCCCCGCTTTCGGCCTTTCTGGCGCCAACCGGCACCAAATTTCAGCACCCTGTTAAGACGCTGGAGATCCTCGATGCCATCAGGCGGGTCGCTCGTTCACCCCCGCGTCGCTCCTTGATTCTTCGGGGGAATGCAACCCTGATGAACCTCGGAAAGAAACGAGGTGGGCCATCTCTCCCGTATGGTTCAGGAGATTTCCCGGTCGTCGGTCAATCGGGGAGGGGATGGAAGAGATCCTCCGTGGAACTTGCATGAAAAGCCCCCGGGGGCTACCGGGAGTCCTCAGTCAGGTTCGCGATCATTCGCGGATGGTCGCAGGCAGCGGCCCCGCGTTTGACCGCGAATCGCGGTTTGTCCTCATCTCTCTGGATATCTGAATCCCAGAATGCAGCACACGCTCTGGGCGGCAGAATCGGTGAAGGTGTCGAGACTGTCCAGAATCGAGAAGCAGCCAGGTAAGGGTTGTTTACCCCACGCTCTGATCGTGTCAGTCTCTATCTTTGTCGTGGTGCATTGAGAGTATGCGCTCAGCGAACCCCATGTTTCGGATCGCGCCGGGTTGAGTGAAGTTGGCCTTCCTGAAGAGAGGGAGGGCCACGATGGGGAAGACGGGCGAGCCGACGGAAAGAGATTGTTTCTGGCTGGAGCATGAGGCGGTTCTGGCGAAGTCGGAGCTGACGGCGAAGGCGTACGCCGCCGAGCAGGGGCTTTCGATGCACGCGTTGTATCAGGCGCGTAAGCGGCTGCGGGCCATGGGGTGGCTGGCGGCGGCAGCGGGGCCGAGGCGCAGAAAGGTATCGCGAAAGGCCGTGGCGTTCTCGAAGGTGGATCTCCGCGGGCAAGTACGTCCGGCGGAGTTTCGGCTCTCGCTTCCGAACGGTTTCGTGCTCGAGTGGTCGGGGTCGGAGCTACCTACTGCGGTAGTGGGCCTGGTGGAGCGTCTGACGTCCTCGCGATGATGCGGCCGGGGGAGGAGGTCGAGGTGTATCTGTACCGGGGGATCGTCGACATGCGGAAGTCGATCGACGGCCTCTCCGCGATCGTGGAGCAAGAGCTTGGATTGAACCCGTTCGGGGTGCAGCTCTTCGTCTTCTGCAATCGCAAGCGCGACAAGATCAAGGTCTTGTACTGGGATGGTGGCACAGCCATCCCTGGCGGCGGTCTTTGACGTAACCAACTACGGCGCCGATCCGGCCTTTGCGGGTATTGATAGCGATGGAGCCCAGGCGGCGGTCGATGCAGCCTGTGCAGCGGGCGGGGGCGAGGTCCACTTT
>JAAETT010000263.1 GCA_024228115.1 bacterium | reverse complement strand
TTTGCATCATCGCCTGTTTACCAGTAAGATTTAGCAACAGCTAGAGTTAACCTATCAAATATCCTTTCACCAAAGTACCTTCTATTGAGTTTGTAGCAAAACTCATCTAAATAGAGTTGTAAATACTTTCCTTTAATTTTATGGTATACCCCTAAAAAGTTACGTTTAGCATTTCCAATAGCTACATGCACCCATTTTAATTCCGTTCTTGTTAAATCTTTAGTCGAAACTTCTGAAATATGCATTTCGACATAGTTTTCTATATCTAAATAAGTAGTTGCTTTATCTGAAAAAACGATTGATGTCTCTGCGATATTTTCGGAGATTACTTCATTTATTGAATCTGTTTTATGACTGGTTAATGCTTTCATTTTATAGTACCTACAAGCAGAACTTCTTTTGCTTGTTTCTATGTTTTCCAAAGGAATAGATTCAGCTATAATAGCCACGTTTTGTTGCTTTTGAGAACCTTTTCCTCTTTTTAATTTTATGCCGTCAGGGGTTGCTATTTCGAAATATGCTTCATCAAATTCTATCATTCCTTCTAAAGTATATAGAGCGTCTCTATTCCCCATAGCAAGACGAATTCGATGCATTAACGACCAAATAGTGTTATATCTTTTATGTCTTAATTGACGCTGGAGTTCTTTAGCTGAGATTCCTTTTTTTGTAAAAGTCATAAACAACATAGCTAAATACCATGTCCGAACAGGTAATTTTGAATTAGCCATCATAGAGCCACTTTTTAACGTCGTGCGAAAATGACAAGATTTACATTCCCATTGCTCCTTGTTATTGAGCCAATAATGTTCTTGACTTGTACATCTTTTACAAACGACTCCTTCTTTTTCTCGTTTTATTCTAAAATCAGCTCGACAACTTGATTCAGTCGGAAAAACTTCAACAAACTCTAAAATATTCATGCTCTTTTTTTTGATTAGACTACAAAAATAGAGTGCCAAAGCGTAAATTATTTACGTTATCCAAATTTTTATAGGTAAACAAGCGATGAATCAAAAATTTATTGTTTTAATTTACTTTTTACTTTCTCAAAACGTTCTTTTGTATTTGGTTTCGTTTTATCTTCAGCTCTAAATTCAGGGTTAATAACATGTAGAAATGTAAAAGGATTGCCTTCTAATTTTGCAGTTAAGATATGCTTCTTATAAT
>JAAETT010000262.1 GCA_024228115.1 bacterium | reverse complement strand
TAGCTAAAAACTGTCAAAATTTGTATGAAATTTTTTAAACATTGTCTAATTTTTACAATTTTCTAAAATTTTTTCGCCTAAAACCTTCTCCTTGTTAAGACTTATCGAATGAGTTATCATTCATCAAAATCGTGCAAAAACTTAGTGAGTCTGTAGCAAACAGACAGACAGACAAATCCTTCAATTATTTATAAGTAGATGCGTATGTATTGAATTTTCAATGAACTAGTTTCTACAGCGTCTGTGTGATTGCTGTTCTTCGACCTTGCGTATCAATGTGTCAAATTTTGGAGGCCTGTTTTTTGATTAATAGACTTTGTCTCGAGCGTCTCTTTTCTGCCGCAGTGTGCATGCGTGCGTGCGTACGTGTGTGTGTGTGTGTGTGTGCTCCGGTTTTTTAGAATATGAAGTATGCCCCGTTTTTTAGAATATATATATGTTTGCGGTTCCCCCCGATTTTTTTAAAATATGAAATATTTTAAAATGATATACCACGGCGGCGGTAAGTTGATTGTTGAATTAGCCGCATTTCTAAAATTTATGCTTTTTATGTTTGCATAGGAATTTGTAAAAGGCGCTGCGTGCCAGAAGTGATCGCCTTCGGTGGGGAAAATCGTCAACAAGCGATCGGAATCGTCGAATACGAAGATCAATTCTGGTTTTGCTTCAAGCCGACGTGCTCTATTAAGACGCTTCGGTAGCCAAGAATCGG
>JAAETT010000261.1 GCA_024228115.1 bacterium | reverse complement strand
GTTTTTTAAAAACGGTGTCCAGTCAAAAGTTATCGGGACCCGAATTTCGGATTTTTCAGTACTTAAGGGCAGTTTTTCGGAATTGAACGGGTTTTCTGGGTAAATCAGTGCCAGATATTCCAAATCTTTTAACGTTTTTGCCTCGATGGCACCGTCGCCATCATATTTATATCGCGATCCGATTCGAATTGATCAAGATATCGATAGATCCAAAAAGAAAGTTAAAAGAATTCCAATTTCGTGCAATTTTAAGTGAGAATAGCTGTCTGATTAGTTTATAATTATGTTGTTATCAAGCGCGTAGATCGCCGGGTAGTCCAGTGGCTAGGGCGGTGGACTCATAAACCAAACTTCGTGGGTTCAAATCCACGGTGTTTTTTTTAATTTTTTAAAAAGTTTTTTTATATAATCTAGTAAAATCTGCTAATCCCTTGGAGAGGTAGGCATCATATTTATATCGTGGTCTGGTTCTAATTGATCGAGATATATTTTGATAAAAAAATAAAAAACAAGTGAAAT
>JAAETT010000260.1 GCA_024228115.1 bacterium | reverse complement strand
GGGTGGCGCGACATCGAGAAGCTCGTCCGAGCTCTCACCGTGTCCGAAACCAGCGAAGAGGCGACTGCAAAGCGCGTCGCCTAGGATTCAAACCGGAGCCGCCGCTCAGAGAAGATCAACAGCGGACGGGACATCCCCGAAGTCTGCACGCTCAGCTATACCACGCTGCTCTGCGGGGCTTTGCCCCGGACCATCGATCAGGGCCACGTGGCGTCCATTCGGCAGAGATATGAGAGTGGCATATGGGCGCTCGGTCGTTTGCTTCTTGCTCGGCTTGCGCCGAATGTGGTCCATGAGGGTCGTTTTTCCGACACCCCCCACGCCCAGTACGCCAATCCGCACGACCTGCCCACGGAGAGTGTCTAGTCCCTTGTCACACCAAAAGCTGGGGGTAGAGTCGTCGCAGTTTCACGCGGGCTTGTTGGGTCGTGAATTGCCAGTCGACGCCCTTCGTCGTTCGGTTGCGATCGTCTTGCCAGGCTTGGACTTGGCGCGTGAGAT
>JAAETT010000259.1 GCA_024228115.1 bacterium | reverse complement strand
CGAAGCACACTCCGCATTCGCGCCACGGAATGGGCATCGACCACCCAAAACGAGATCCGTCAGCGTCAATCGCCGCGCGGCACGCTGAAACATTGGAAAGCCAGCTTCTCAGCCAACTTTCGTGCATAGTTCAGGCTAGGATTCAAACCGGAGCCGCCGCTCAGAGAAGATCAACAGCGGACGGGACATCCCCTGCGGAGTCGCACCTGCTGATTGCGAGCGAATCGGGCGAGCGTGAGCTGAAGGCCGAGCGCCAACGCGGACTTCGCGGAGAAGAGCGCCACCAGGCCGAGGCCGAGCAGCAGAACGGTACGCTCGTGGGTCTCGGATCCTAGCGAGCGCGCGATGAGCCGCGCGGTCCGGTTACCCTCGAGGAGCGTCGGGTCCAACACCACTCCAACGAAGGCCCCGACCACACCGATTCCGACCATGTCGGCGAGCGACGCGAAGAGCACGAGAAGCGCGATCCAGGGCAGCCGCCGACGATCCGCACCCAGGATCTCCAAGACCTGCTCGAGATAGTGCTTCACCGCGGAACGAAAGGTAGCCCGCGGCGAGCCGCGCGGACATGAGATGCGGCCTTCGCCGACCGCCCCCTGGCCAGGGGCCGCGGCGGATCGGGGTCTCAAAGCTGCGCGTGCTCGACCCGGACGCCATGCTCCTGCTTCTCGTCCATCACATGAGAGGTCACCTCGCCGGCTCGGGCTATCAGCTCCGCTGGCTCATCGACCTCGTGTACGTGCTTCGCCATTGGGGTGGGAGGATCGATCCGGAGCGGCTCGGATCGCTTCGCCCCGAGCCCCGCGATCTGGCGCTCCTGGGTCGGATCCTCGGCCTGCTCTCGCGAGAACTCGGTGTCGTCCCACCGCCTGCGCTCGTCCCCCTGTCGGGCCGGGTGCCCCCGCTCGGCCTGTCCGAAGTGCTCCGCCAGCGTCGGCTCGCCATCTGGGGCCTTCCGGGACCCAAGGGCTGGGCGCGGCTCATCGCCCGCGTCCTGGGGCAGCGCCCGAGGAAATCGCCGCCGCGACCGCTTCCAGGGTTCTCCGACCTCCTCGAGTGGCCCCGGGACCTGCTCCGCGAACGGAGGGCCCTGTCCGCCGTCGATGCGAGCCATCGCGCGGCCCCGTGCGCTGAGGGAGGCGGCGAGTCGGGCCGAAAATGAAGCGTTGACAGGGGCTTGCACGACGGTCTAGTCCCTTGTCACACCAAAAGCTGGGGGTAGAGTCGTCGCAGTTTCACGCGGGCTTGTTGGGTCGTGAATTGCCAGTCGACGCCCTTCGTCGTTCGGTTGCGATCGTCTTGCCAGGCTTGGACTTGGCGCGTGAGAT
>JAAETT010000258.1 GCA_024228115.1 bacterium | reverse complement strand
GGATCTCCCGCCACTCTTCGCTCGACCGTCTCACCTTGCCGTTCGCTTGCACCCGCACGCCGCCTCCTTCTGGATTGTCATGCGGTGGGTCTACATCGTGACGGCGAGCCGGGGAAGAACGTCGATGTCTGACCGCTTACCTTGCGGGCGTTGGCAACTGCTTACTAGGTGATCGAACTTCCATTCCCTGAAGCGCAGCCGATACGGCTCGCGTCGTCCTGACGCTGACGTCGAGAGACGGTGGAAATGACATCCTCTACGACCCGCACCCGCGACGCCCAGATTCGGCTAGTGCTGAGAGAACTGATCCGCGAAGGGAGAGAGGGGCATCTTTTTCGGTTCGCGAGCAGCCTCGCCGCGTCTAGTCCCTTGTCACACCAAAAGCTGGGGGTAGAGTCGTCGCAGTTTCACGCGGGCTTGTTGGGTCGTGAATTGCCAGTCGACGCCCTTCGTCGTTCGGTTGCGATCGTCTTGCCAGGCTTGGACTTGGCGCGTGAGAT
>JAAETT010000257.1 GCA_024228115.1 bacterium | reverse complement strand
GATCTCACGCGCCAAGTCCAAGCCTGGCAAGACGATCGCAACCGAACGACGAAGGGCGTCGACTGGCAATTCACGACCCAACAAGCCCGCGTGAAACTGCGACGACTCTACCCCCAGCTTTTGGTGTGACAAGGGACTAGCGTTCCCCTCGAGTCGCCGAACAGGCGTAACCTGCATCGCATCATGACCGCCGATCACCTGCTCGACGTTCTCGCGCTCGTGCTCCTCGCATGCGCGGGATTCACCGGGCTCTGGCGCGCCGTGGCGCTCGCCTTCCGGGGGGTGTGGGTCCTCCCGATCGACCGCGAGCGAAGCCCCAGCGAGGCCCTCGCGGACCTCGCTTTCGTCCTGGGCCTGCTGACCTGGCTCTACGAGGCGATCGTGCACGCCCTGGCACCGGCGTCGCGGATCACAGTGGGTCCGCTTCCTCTCGAGATCCCATGGCCCGCGCTCCGCTGGCTCGGGCTCGTCGCAGCCGGGGCGGGAGTCAGCCTCTACGTCCTGGCGTTGCGCGAGCTCGGCGCCTCGTGGCGCTTCACGATCGACCGGGAACGCCCGGGCGAGCTCGTCACGACCGGCGTATTCGCCTTCAGCCGAAACCCGATCTACCTGTCCCTCGCGCTGCTCGCGGGGGGTATCGGGCTCGCGCTCGGAAACGTGCTGCTGGCCCTCCTCGCCTGCGCTGCCCCGTTCTACTTCGACTATCTGATCCGCCGCGAGGAATGCTTCCTCGCAGTGCACTACGGCGAGACCTACGCCGCGTATTGCGCACGCGTCCCCCGCTGGCTGCGCTGGGCCGGGCGAATCCGGGAAAAGCCGGGCCCCGCTAGAGAGGCTGGCACTGGAGGTGCGCGGGAAGGTGTTGGGGGAGTGGCCCGGCAGTCTGGTGAGTGTGCGTGGGATCGCGCAGGCTCCCCGCTGTCGTGTTGGCTCTCTTTCGCGATCGCCCTGCCCCACTCGCTTGGGGCATGCTTCCGCAGCCAGAGTGGGCAGGCCCTCGCCGAGCCCAAATAGTGCTTCCATTCCGGCTTGGAGGTGTTGTACCGTTTTCGGCACGCGGCGTGTGCATCCCTCCAACAGAGTAGAAGAACGCCGCACCCCGAATGAAGGCCCTCTGCCCGGATGCCGCAGGGGGCCTTCCTGGGTCCCGACAATTCCGGGTGCCTGGTTCCTGCGGGGATCCATCCCGGCCTGCCGCTGAGCTCTCGTTGGGGCTTCCGGTCACCAGACGGATTGACAGCGGGGATTCGGTGCTTGCTTATTCCGGACAAGGCGGGGGCAGGGTAGAGCGTCTTGCTCATGCCTTCGGCAAGGAGGAAGGAACATGGCAACCGAAAGAGAATCCAGACTGTCGCGGATCGATCCCAGCTTCGACCTTGAGCCGTTCTTCGGGGGCTCGGGAATGGGTCGCCTGATGGAGGGAATGTTTGGCCGCCCCAGTGGGCGAACGGGGGCTTGGCTCCCGGCGGTGGATGTGAATGAGAGCGATGAGGCGTTCGTCGTGACGGCGGAGCTTCCCGGAGCGAAGAGCGAGGACATCACCGTCGAGGGTCACGGCGACTTGCTCACGATCCGCGGAGAGAAGCGCAGCGAACGCGAGGAAGAGGACGAGCATCGGCGTCTCATCGAGCGCAGCTACGGCTCTTTCAGTCGCTCTTTCACGCTCCCGCCCACGGCAGATGGCGATCGCGTGGAAGCGAACTTCAAGGATGGCGTGCTCACGATCACGATCCCCAAGCAAGCGGAGCACAAGCCGCGGACGGTGCCGATCCAGTCATAGGCGCTCAGTGCATTTGGACTGCGCTGCCGTCGGTGTGGTTTGGCAGGCGGAAGCCAGGTACTGCTTGGCCAGTTCCGTTGCGCTCGGCCCGCCGCTCATGGCGATGCTGACACATCCCCCAGGGCCGACCCAATGGCCGCAGAGGAAGGTATTCTCGACGGTTGGTTTCTGGGGGATGGGATCCTGCGCTTGATCGGTCGAATGGCACCACCCCACGTGGGCGCCACCGCGGTTTTCGGTGAAGCGCTCGATGGGGCCGGGTGTTGCAAACCCAGCACCTCGGCGTCTTTCTCGAGATCGGTGATTCCGAGCGCCCGCTCCATCTTCTCGATCAGCTCTGCAAGCAGCGCGTCCGCAAGCTGCCGTTCCACACGACACGTCGCACCTACACGAGCCGCGCCATTGCCGCGGGCCGCTCCGTGCGCTGGGTTGCGGGGCAGCTCGTCGGGATCCGGGAAGTCGATGACCAGATCTGGCTGGTCAGCTTCCTCGACTATGACCTAGGTTTCTTTGATCGGGACGAGGGGCGCGTGGAACCCGCCCCAAACCCCTTCGGGCCGGAGAAAGTGTCAACCATGTCTCCGGAATCATCTGTAAACCATGTGCCCGGAATGGACCTCGGATTCCCTGGCGCCCCCGAGAGGACTCGAACCTCTGACCCTCGGTTTAGGAAACCGATGCTCTATCCAACTGAGCTACGGGGGCGGCGGGTTGAAGACTAGCGGCTCGGTTCGGTGCCTTCCTCTGCTGCCTCATCCAACGTATTCTGCGGTGCCGCTAATGGATGGCCGCAATGGCGGCAGAAATGGGCGTCCCAAACGTGGCCTTCGCTCAGGCAACGGGTACAGCGGCGGGTCGTAATCTCTCCCGGGCGGATCTTCTCGACGATCTCGGCGGTGACGATGCCTGTCGGGACCGCAAGGATGGCGTAGCCGAGCAGCATCACGACCGAAGCCAGCATCTGCCCGGGAACCGTCACGGGAGCGATGTCGCCGTAGCCGACGGTCGTCATCGTGACGATGGCCCAGTAGACGGAGCGCGGAATGCTGGTGAAGCCTCCCTCTGCCCCTTCGATCAGGTACATCGCGGAGCCGAGAATCAGATCGAGGAGCAGCACGGTGCCGAGGAAGACGAGGATCTTGCGCCGGCTGGCACGCAGCGCGCTGAGCAGCAGGTTGGCCTGGCCGAGAAAGCCGGCCAGCTTGAAGATCCGCATCACCCGCACCAGGCGCAGGCCGCGGATCACCAGGAGGGATTGAGAGCCGGGCAACACGAGGCTGAGGAAGCTGGGAAGGATCGCCAGCAGGTCGATCACACCGAAGAAGCTGCGGGCGTAGTTGGCGGGGCGTTCGACACAGCTGAGGCGCAGCAGGTACTCCACGCTGAAGAAGCCGGTGATCGTCCACTCCAGGATGCGCAGCTCAGGGCCATACCTGGCCTCGACGACATCGACGCTCTCCAGCATCACCGCGAGGATGCTGATGGCGATCACGGCGATCAGGGTGACGTCGAAGCGTTTGCCGGCCGGGGTATCGGCTTCGAAGATGATCGTGAACACGCGGCTCTGCCAACTACGGCCGCCCGCGACCTCGCGACTCTGACCCACCTCGTAGGCTGTCTTCATCGCCTGGCAGTGTAGGCGCCGAGACGTGGAGCGTCGCGATCGGCCCCTGAACCCTGGAAACGTTCCCGTGCGGGCCGCCGCGGTGGGACTTGACCCCACCTTGTCGCGCCCTAGCGCGAATAATTCATGAAGAAGTCGTGGTCTTGAATTGAAGAAGGCCCCAGTTGCGGTAGAAACGAGTTGCAACACGCGTTTCCCCTCAACAAGGGCCCCTTCATGAAGCCGGATTCTACCGCACAGGCTGTCATCT
>JAAETT010000256.1 GCA_024228115.1 bacterium | reverse complement strand
GATCTCACGCGCCAAGTCCAAGCCTGGCAAGACGATCGCAACCGAACGACGAAGGGCGTCGACTGGCAATTCACGACCCAACAAGCCCGCGTGAAACTGCGACGACTCTACCCCCAGCTTTTGGTGTGACAAGGGACTAGGAAGTGCGGGACGAGCGCGTCAGCGCCGGGAAGCTGGTGCCAGAACGCGAGCGGCGCCGGAGTGCAGTGCGTCCATCGAGGGATTCCAGCTACTTAGGCTCAGAAGACACCGGTTCGAGTCCAATCCGCCCCACCAGGAGCCAGACGTTTTCGTGTGGTTCGAAACAAGCGGGCTCCGACGACCGCGTCGGGAACTGCGGCGGCGCGGGGGTCACGCGGAGAGGCGCACCTGACTCACTTCTTGCCTCCTGCGCACCAGTGTGGGAAAAGGGGGGACTGGGACTCTTCCGAGGGGATGCGGATCATGAGCAGGCTGATCTTCCTGTTGGCGTTCTTCTATGCGAACACGGCATTCGCCGTACCGATCCTGGTGAACGGATCTCTTACAGGCCCGATCGCCAATTCGGCCGTTCCGGCGGGCTGGTCCGTCACTTCGTTTTCGCCGGACACCATGGACGAGAACAACAACATCGGGGTCATCGGTCTAGGCCTCTTTGGTGCAACCCCGTCGCCTTCGCCCGATGGTGGCACCTGGGTTGGTTTGTTCACGGTCGGGACGACGGTGGAGAAATTCGCTCAATCCGTTTCCGGTTTCTCGATCGGGCAATCGTATGAGATCTCGTGGTACCACTCGAATTTCGGCTATGCCGCTTCTACGAGCGATGTGTCGATCGAGGTATTCGTGGATGGCGGTTCGATCGGAGCGGGTCCCAGCATCGCTTTAGGCACTCCGTGGTTCAGTGAATCCCTCACGTTCGTCGCAACCGCAACGACGCATACGATCGAGTTTGGATCGATAGGGGCGGGCTAGGCGTACTCCGGCATTGATGGAATTGCCATTGCGCAAGTCCCCGAAACCTCAGTGTTCGCGCTGCTCTCGATGGGCCTTGCCGGTATGGCAGCAATCAAGCGCCGACGCGGACTGCTTGAAATTGAGAGCGTTGATACGCGAAGTGGTTGAACGAGGTGACCGGTGGGCATCGTCAAATGCAAACCGGTCTCTTCTCGATCGGGAGTGGTGAGGCTGAAGGCAAGCCTCACGAGCGCAAGGCGGCGCCCAGCCGCTTCTCTTACGGGTTGCAGGCCGCTCGGTCGCAGCATCTCCGCTCGCCACATGAAGAGCCCCTGATCCCGCTGAACGGCCCCAGCCTTCCAGCTCGGGCGGGGCTCAATGTCACATACCGAGTCGGTCCGAAGGCAGCACGCGCTCGGATGGCGTCGCTGCCCCGCAGCGGAATCCGGCCCCCGGACCACCGCGTATGACGATGCGCATACGAGGCCGCTGCCGGGGGATGGAACATATAGGGGACATGGCCGGGCAACCGGTTTGCGTTCGGGACGCACGAGGCGCCCCGGTGCGGAACGGAAGCCCGACGCGGGAGGTACGGTCATGGCTCGGATCCGTCCGTTCGTCGCCATGCAGGCGATGAAGAAAGCGCGTGACAACCCCGCCGATTCTGTGTCGGCCATCTATTGGCAGAGGCGATCCGCTGGCGCCCCTGCTCTTTCGGCCTGACAACTGAGGAGTTACAGGATGGGTTCAAGGAGAAACGAATCGTGGTTGGAGGGACGTCGATCGTTCGACGGTTTCCTGCAAGGGCTCGCAATCGTCCCCTTCTGGGAGTACATGAAGATCCTGGTGCCACTGACGATCGTGCTCCTGTTTGCATTCTCCCGCGAATACAGCATGAGCGTCGGAAGCGAGCGAGCAAAATTCCTCACGGCGGAAGCCGCGGTCATCCAGGCCGGCATTCGCCGGGTCGAACAAGGGAACGAGATTGCGACCGGCGATCTCTTCTTCTTCGGCGATCTGGCCCGTGAACTGATCGATACAGATACGGAGCTCGTTCCGTCATCGGTGCAGAGCGTATCTGCGTTCCTGCGATACCGGCCCAGCTACCAACAGGTCCAGTTCATCAACGCCGAGGGTCGGGAGTTCCTTCGCGCGGAGAACACATCCGATGGACCCCGCATTGCGGGGCCAAACGAGCTCCAGGACACGAGCGGATTCGATTATTTCACGGGAGCCATGCGCCTCAAGCCTGGCGAGGTATTCGTCTCACCTATCGACGCGGAAGTCGAGGGTGGAACGATCGCCTGGCCCTATCGGCCCGTGGTCCGCCTGGCGGCACCGATCGATGGCACAGCTGGCCAGCGAAGAGGAATCGTCGTGCTCAACGCGCACGGTGGACACTTCCTGCGGGAATTCGTACAGGATTCCCAAGTGAACGGAATCCAACGCATGGTCGTCAACTCCGAAGGCTACTGGGTCCAGCACCGCCCCAAGCTCGAAACGGGCCTCGTTCTCGAGTTGGGAAGGAGCTTCCAGGACTCGTTCCCCGAAATCTGGCCGCAGCTGCAGGCGAAGCCACGGGGATGGGTCGAGGCCCCCGAGGGCCGGTTCTATTTCGACACCGTCACGCCCCCACCTGTCGCTTCGGTGCCAGGGGGGAGCGTGGAAGACCTGCCGAACTGGATCTTCATCTCGTGGGTTCCGTTACGAGTGCTCGATGAGATCTCCGTTCGAGCGGCAACTCCCCTGCTGCTGCTCGCAACGCCGTTGTTCTTCACCTGCTTGGCGATCGGATGCCTGGCTGCAGTCGCCCGGAACAGGCAAAAGCTGGCGGACGAAGCGCTGAAGAGCGCCCAGGAAATCAAGAACGTCATGATGGTCGCTGCGCTCGACGGAATTGTCGTGATGGATCGAAAGGGAATCACCCTGGAATTCAATCCGTCTGCACAGGAGATCTTCGGCTATAGCCTCGAAGAAGCGCGGGGAAAGCTGGTCGCCGATCTGATCATTCCGGAGGAGCACCGCGAAGCCCACCGGGTGGGCCTGGAGCACTTCCTGGAGACGGGAGCCGGGCGGATCATCGACAAACACGTCGATGAACTGACCGCAGTTCGCAAGAACGGCGAGGAATTCCCGGTCGAACTGACGGTATGCCCGGTGATGGCCTCGGGAGAGCTGTTCTTCTACGGATTCCTCCGCGATCTCAGCGTGGCCGGTCGCGAGAAGGTCAAGGCAGACCTCGAAGCCGATCCGATCCCGAGGGCCTTGCGCGGATAGGAGTTTCAGTGCGACCAGGCTCTGCTGGTCGATTGGGATTGGAGGAGATGCGATGACTCCATGAAATTTCGATTCGTCGTCCAGCGGGTGCGAAACCCGCCCGGCCAGGGGTGAGCCCGCCCGAACCGGTAGCGAGCCTGGCGACG
>JAAETT010000255.1 GCA_024228115.1 bacterium | reverse complement strand
TCCCGGGGGCAACGCACTGAGCTACCAGGGGTGGAGGCGCACCGGAAGCTCCGTGAAGCCCTTCACGAAATTGGATCGGACGCGAACCGGCTCCCCGACTACTTCGATCAGGCGATAGCGTGCCAGCGCTTCCTCCCAGAGGATACGGAGCTGCATCTCCGCCAGGCGACTGCCCATGCAGAAATGAGCACCCCATCCGAAGGAGAGATGCTGCCGTGCATTCTTGCGATCGATGAGGAACTCATCTGGCCGGTCGATGACGCTCTCGTCCCGGTTGCCCGAGACGTACCACATGACGATCTTGTCGCCCTTCTTGATCTGTTTGCCGCCGAGTTCCGTGTCTCGCGTCGCGGTTCGCCGCATGTGAGCCAGGGGCGTCTGCCAGCGAATCATCTCACTCACCATGTTGGGAATGAGACTCGGGTCGTCCCGCAGCTTCTGGTACTCGTCCGGGTTCTCGTTCAATGCGAGGACGCCGCCCGTGATCGAGTTTCGCGTGGTGTCATTGCCGCCCACGATCAACAGCACCAGCGTTCCGAGGTACTCCATCGGCTCCATGTCCCGGGTCGCGGCGCCATTGGCCAACGCGGTGACCAGGTCGAGAGGCTCGCCCTGGGGTTTGCCTTCGCGTTTCTTCCACAGCCCCGTGAACACGTCGAGACATTCCAGCAACGCGGTCTTGCGCTCTTCTTCCGTGATTCCGCCGGCGCCCACCATCTCGGAACTCGCGGTGGCCATGTCCGACCAGAACGTGAGCTTGCGTCGATCCTCCCAGGGAAAATCGAAGAGGGTTGCGAGCATGCCGGTCGTCAGCTCGATCGAGACCCGATCGACCCAATCGAACGTCTCGCCGACCGGTAGCCCGTCGAGGATTCCGTTGACCCGCTCGCGGATCAACGGCTCGAGCAGCTTCAGATTGCGCGGGGCGGCGACAGGTTGGGCGACCTTGCGGTGGGCGGTGTGCTTGTCCCCGTCCATCGCGATGAAGCCGGGCTCCAACGGGAAATCCGGCTCGGGATCGCCCACCGTGATGCTGTGGGCCGACGAATAAGTCTCCGGGTCCTTCGAAATCATGGCGATGTCATCGAAGCGGGTGATCGACCAGTAGGCGCCGAAGAGGCTCTCGGCGCAGTAGTGGACGGGATCTTCCTTGCGCAGGCGCTCGAAGTATCCCCATATCGTGTCGGTTTCGAAGAGCTCCGCATCCGAGACGTCGATCTCGTCGAGCGGGATCGAGTAGGGATCGACACCGGCCTGATTCAGGGAAGGCGGATTGGTTTCTGCGGACTGGCTCATTGGGGTCTCCCGGATCCGTGGGCGATGCACTCCGCCTCGGGCCCCACAGGATATCGCGGATCAGGCGCTCTGAACGCTGGGATTCACCCGTCGCCTGACCCACCGGTAGGTCGGCTGGGCGGAGGGGGCCGGATCTCCTCGCGCAGGGGCGCCGTTGAACCGATGCTCCATGGCTCGTGACCTACGGGCCAATCGAGATGGGCCCTCCGGCCACCCAAGGAGAATCATCATGGTCATTCGTCGCTTCGCCTGGCTCCTGCTCTGCCTGTGCCTCCTGCTTCCTGCCGCCAGCGACGCGGGGCAGCGGGTGCAGCTCGTCCTGGATGGATCGGGCAGCATGTGGGGCCGCATCGGGAGCGAGACGAAGATCGATATCGCCAGGACGGCCATCGCGGAGATGCTCGACGGCTGGGATTCCCAGGTCGATCTGGGGCTAACGGTGTATGGCCATCGACGGAAGGGCGATTGCGCTGACATCGAGACCCTGATCCCGGCTGGGAAGGTGGATCCGGGTGCTTTCCTCCAGGCCATTCAGGCTGTCTCGCCGAAGGGCAAGACCCCGCTCAGCGAGGCCGTGCGTCGAGCCGCGACTGATCTTCGGCACCACGAGGAGAAGTCCGCGGTCGTACTGGTTTCCGATGGTCTCGAGACCTGCGATGCGGACCCCTGCGCGGTCGCGGCCGAACTCGAAGCTTCGGGCGTGGACTTCACGGTGCACGTCGTGGGCTTCGACCTGAAGGAAGGCGAAGACGCCAAGCTGCGTTGCATTGCCGAGAACACCGGTGGAAATTTCTGGCTCGCCGGGGATGCCGCAGGCCTGACCGACGCCTTTACCGAGGTGGTTCAGGCCGTGGCGAAGCCGAAGCCTGAACCCGTGGTCGTCGTCGAGGAGGTCGTTGCGATTCCGGTCGAAGAGCCGGCCCCGGCACCGGATTTCAAGGGCGTGAAGCTGGTTCCCACCATGAGCGAGAACGGCGAGATCATCGAGGCGGGCGTCGAGTGGCGCATCCTTTCGCCGGAGGAGGATTTCGAAGGAAAGCGCGAGCAGCATGGTTACACCTACAACGTGGGCTCCCAGATCTTCACGCTGGCGCCGGGCTCCTACCTGGTTCACGTGAAGTACGGCGACGTCGCGCGCCAGGAGGAGATCGTCGTCGAGACCGGAGACGGTGAGACGTTTCCGATCAACCTCCGAGCCGGTCGGTTGAAGGTCAACGGTGTCTTGAAGAAGGGCGGCGAGAAGCTCTCGGGCGTCGAGTGGTCCTTCCTGGAAACAGAAGAAGATTTCGAAGGCAACCGAGGGCGGGTTGCGTACGCGTACAATGCCGCGCCAGACAAGATCTTCGTACTTCCGGCGGGCGAGCACGAGCTGGTTGCCAGTTTCGGGAACGCTCGCACGAGCACGCCCGTCACGATCGAAGCCGGTGAGCGCAAGGTGTTGACCGTCTCGATGCAGGCAGCCCAGATGCGCCTCTTCGCCGTACTGGCCGAGGGCGCAACGCCGCAGAATGGCATCGAGTGGTCCATCATGGGGCTCGAACAGGATTTCGAAGGCAACGTCGAGCGCGTCGCCTATTCGTACAATTCGGCCGCCGGTCACATCGTCACGATTCCCGAAGGCAGCTACGACCTCGTGGCGAAGTTCGGCAGCATCGTACGCACGGAGCGGATCACGGTCGCGGCGGGTGAGAAGAAGCGGCATACCCTCGACCTCGACGGCGGCCAGGTGAAGCTCGATCTCAAGCCGAGCGAGACCCATGCGGCACTATCGGGTGTGGAATGGTCGATCTTCACGGATGCCGGAGAACGGATCGGCTACCAGTACAACGCCGCGCCCGGGGCCGGCTTCACGCTGCCGGCGGGCAGCTACCGCGTTGTGGCCAAGGGCAACGGATTCGTCGGTGAGGTCAGTCTCGAGGTGGGTTCTGGCCAGCAGCAGAAGGTCGTGGTGATCGGCGCTCCGCAGGGCTGAGCTTTCGGATCGCGTTGATCCAATCTGGCTCAGCTCGCCAGGGGCGCTGCCCGTTTCTGTCTGAATCGAACGGCCATCGCGGTGAGACGAAGGATCATCGTCAAAGCGAGTAGTGCGGTCCATCCTGAATAGAACGCGCTGCCCGGAGCGCGTCCGGCGTAACTCACGAAGAACGCGATCCAGAAGAAGTGGGTTCCGACGAGGTGCAACGCCTTCCACGCTCGCCGGCCAAGCATGGCAGCCGTCCGATCGAAGGAGGTCGCCATCATGAAGACGAGCATGAGGATGGAGACGAGGTTCTGGAGACCACCGCCTTCCTGGTCTTCGAAGAATCGCTCCGAATCGAGGAACGCCAACGAGGCGACGGCCAGGTAGTGATAGGTGTGGGAGACGCCGAAGGACATCCCGAGAAAGCGCCGATTGCGAAGGAGCCAGGCGCTCGTCGGCCCACGCCAGAGCGTCACCAGGGAGGATGCTGCGAAGGCGGCGCAGAAGAGGATGGCCGAGGTCCGCGCTGTTGCCCGGATCACGACGCGCGCGCCCTCGGCCTCGAGGCCTTTCTGCGCCAGCAATCCGATCACCATCAACGTGAGGGCCATGCCCGCGAGGCCGACGAGCGACCAGCCCTGGAACAGGCTGGATGAAAAGCTACGCATGATGTGACTCCGTATTGGAACGGGAGAGCACCGCTGAATCAGGGAGAGCCTGGCAGAGCTTTCGGGGCTCCTTCGTCGCCTCCAGGGGGTGTGGCCGCATCGGGCTCGATGCGGACACGGCCCCATGGCGTGCCGTAGTGGATGCGTCCCGCATCGTCGATTTCTGTTCCGGAGAAGAGCGGGTTGTAGCGCTGTCCTCCAATGACCGTATGAAACGCACTCCGGCCATCTTGCCATTCGAGCGCCTCGAGGGTCCAGCGATCATCGCGGGCCCCGATCAGATAGACCCGATCGCTCGGATAGCTCACGACCGGCACACAGCTCGGTGAACTCACCTCGTGGTTGACCCAGGCGTCGCGCAGGGAGCGGCTCGCCGGGTCCCATTCGAACTTCTGCACTCCGTAGGGCTGATGGCCGGGTTCGCTGCCGAGGAAGCTGATCAGCAGGGTCCGCGCCTGTGAAGGCAGGTACCACGGCACGTTCCGCGGCACGTTGTTGACCACGAGTGCGCCGTAGCCAGCGACGACCACCGATTGCTCGGATTGGATCTCGCCCAACTTCGGATCGTCCATATCGGCTGGCAGCATGCCGGCGATGCGCCGATCTGGCGCGCCGGTCTGGTTCTCCCAGTTCGCCGGGATCGCGTCGCGCCAGAACAACACGACGTTCATCAGGGGTTCGCCGTCCGTGATGACCACGAAGCGATCCTCGTCACCGAAGCCCATCAGGCTCGGCGTGGCGCCGGTTCCGTGGCCCCAACCGTTGAGGTATCGGGCCGTCCATGCGCCATCGGCCGGATCGGTCGAGAGCCGATCCCCCGTCCAGACGACCTTGTGCAGATGCTCCTGGGAGGCGATGTAGAGCCCGCCGGCCTCGTCGATGGCCACTCCGTTCCGCACCCAGCCGTAGCCTGTCGGACGGGTCGCCTTCTCTTCAGCGCCATCGGCATGGCGAAGGCGGACGACGTGGTGTTGCTCGAAGTCTCGTGAGAGCGCGACGACATGACCATGCTCGGTAGGAAGGATCAGCCAGCCATCGAAGGTCATGTTCATTCCGACGGTCAGGCCCGTGGCCGCTTCCGGAAGCCGGAAACTTCGCTTCTCGATGATGGCCGACGACGGATCGGTCGGGTCCGCATCTGCGTAGGCCGTCACCAGACCGTTCTTGTCGGCGATGTAGTAGGTGTTGTCGATATCGAGGAGTGTGTAGACGCTCGACAGGTCGCGCAGTTTCGAGATCTCCTGGAAGGCTCGCCAGATCGATGCGATCCCCTCGTTCGATTCGTCGAAGCGGGCGATCGATGCGTCGGCTTCGGCTTCCGTCCAGCGCCGCGCGCCGGGAACCCAACGTGTTGCCAGTACCTCGAAGGTGTCGAAGTCGACCTTCACGATGCGATCGAGTCCGTTGCTCCAGATCACGCGACGGCCGTCCGCGTAGGGGCTCGATGTATAGGCGCCGAATTGGGCAGGGCCGGTAGGCGCATAGCGGATTTCATGTTCGGCGAGGGCTGGGCCCGGATCTTCGGGCCCCCGCACCGGCAGGGCATCCTGTTGCCCGGAGTCTCCGTGGCCCAACGGGTAGACGGAATCTGCAAGAAACGGATTCTTCGGCGGCCTGTTCGCGGCTTGGAACGGGGTGGCAAAGAGAAGCGAGGCCGCACTGAGCACCAGAACGATGAACCCGCGGATCGTGGCAACGGAGGTTCGCGTCATGATTCAGTTCGTCCGGAATTCCTGTGCCGCCATCATGCCACCGTAGACCATCAGCGGGTTCTCGTGGGGCTCGTCCTAATCCGGATCCGAGAAGCAGGGATCGCGCTTCTGGAGCCTCGCCACCACGGCCTCGATCTGGTTCTTTCCGCCCATCAGCCGGGCGGATGCCTCGAACTCGTTGGCGAGACCCTCGGCGAGCGGAACCAGCCCGGAGGAATTGAGCAGCCGTTTGGCCTCGCGAATTGCGTCTGGGCTACGACAGGCAAGGGTCTGCGCCAGGGTGAACGCGGCCTGGAGAGGGTCGTCCGCGAGCTCGGTACCGAGGTGGAGTGCGACAGCTCGCTCGCCGGAAATCGGTTCGCCGCTGAAGATCAGCTTCTTTGCGACATCGAGAGGGACGAGACGGCGCAGCGCCTGGGTTCCCGAGAGATCCGGAACGAGGCCCCAGGTGATTTCGACGAAGGCGATTCGGGCGTCGGGGGCGACGATGCGGATGTCGGCGCCGAGAGCGATGTGGAAGCCTCCGCCGTAGGCGGCACCCTGGACCGCTGCGATCACCGGTACCGGCAGCTCCTGCCACCGCCATGCGAGCTGCTGCGCACGGTTCGCGCCGCTGGAGCTGAGGTCGCGGGCTGTTTCCTGAATGGCGTCGCTCTGGGCGTCGAGCTCGCCGCTCGCCATGTCGCTGAAGCTCGAGAAGTCGAGGCCGGAGCAGAAGGAATCTCCAGCGCCGGAGAGCACGACGGCGCGCACCGAGGGCGTTCTTCTTCTCCGGCCGGTTCATGCGGACGTGGGCGACACCTTCGTCGATCTCGAGCTGGACACGATCGCCCACGAAGCCTCTCCTCGGGATTGGGTTGCCATGCGAAGAAGCAATCCTACAACAGAAAACCGTTGATCTTCTTCAGTCCCAGTATCCCGATCTTCATGCGAACGTCTGCTCCTGAAGACGTCCTGCCTCGCCCGGCTCAGGGGCCCGTGAACATCTTTCCCGTCGGCTCCTTCTCCAGGAAGCTCTCCTTCGGGTTGTAGTCGCTGGCGCCGGCCTCGGACCAGCGGGCGAGTTCGGCGCGCCCCACGACGAACCAGTGGACCTCGTCCGGGCCATCCGCCAGACGCAACGTCCGTTGACTCGCGTACATTTCCGCGAGCGGCGTCCACTGGGAGACACCGGTGGCACCGTGCACCTGGATCGCCTTGTCGATGATCTCGCAGACGCGCACGGGCACCATCGCCTTGATGGCACTCACCCAGACGCGGGCCTCGGAGTTGCCGAGCACGTCCATGGCCTTCGCGGCCTTCAGGACCATCATGCGCATGGCTTCGATCTCGATCCGTGCCTTCGCGATGTCCTCGGTGTTCTTGCCGAGGGTCGCAATGGGCTTTCCGAACGCGTTCCGGGAGAGGCCGCGTTTCGCCATCATCTCGACTGCGCGCTCGGCTGCACCGATCGAGCGCATGCAGTGGTGGATGCGGCCGGGGCCTAGTCCCTTGTCACACCAAAAGCTGGGGGTAGAGTCGTCGCAGTTTCACGCGGGCTTGTTGGGTCGTGAATTGCCAGTCGACGCCCTTCGTCGTTCGGTTGCGATCGTCTTGCCAGGCTTGGACTTGGCGCGTGAGAT
>JAAETT010000254.1 GCA_024228115.1 bacterium | reverse complement strand
TCCGAGCATGGATCTCGACTACGTTCGTCATCGGTAGCGTGTTCTTCCTTTGTGGCCGCGGTGGCCGCGTGTGTTTGCATTCACACGGAAGAATACGCTGCCTATCTCAGACGCTCGTTCCCCAACTTTCGGTCATATCTCACCATTCCTCCTAGAGACGGCTACCTGAAGTTCCTAAGAGAGCAAACTGACAAATACGGCATTGTTCTCATCTTCGATGAAATCGTGAACTTCTGGCTTGATCACGGGGGGACCGGATCGCTTTTTGATGTAGAGCCCGATCTATGCGTCTATGGAAAGGGCATCGGGGGCGGTCTGCCAATGGGACTGGTTGGTGGCCATAGCGATATCATGAAGCTCTTCCGGAACCTGCCAACGACTTTGAGACACCTGGGTTCTTGATTTAGTGAGCACCTCCTGGCTGTAGGCCCTCGGTCGCGGGCGGGTTGATGTAGACGGCTTCGGGCAAGGATGCCGGTTGGGGGCATCCTCGCGGGAAGCGCT
>JAAETT010000253.1 GCA_024228115.1 bacterium | reverse complement strand
TCCGAGCATGGATCTCGACTACGTTCGTCATCGGTAGCGTGTTCTTCCTTTGTGGCCGCGGTGGCCGCGTGTGTTTGCATTCACACGGAAGAATACGCTGCCTATCTCAGACGCTCGTTCCCCAACTTTCGGTCATATCTCCGAATTTTCCTTCTCGGATCGATCGCCGCTCTTCTGACGGGATGCGCCAGCGGATATGGAAGCTCGATTCCCAGAACAGAACCGCAGCTCGTTGCAATCCCCACGGCCAGCGTTCAGTGTCCGGCTTGGCCTTCACCACCCAAGGGCTTCTTGGATGCAAGAGGAGCGCGATATAACCGCGCACAAACGTTGGCCTGGGTGGGTGCTGAGCGCTTCGCCGTGGGTCGATGGGATGGATCCGTCTCGGTCTACCGGGATTGCACCGACACCGGCTGCCCCCGGCCCGAGCAGGTGCTGCTGCCTCCCTCACGAGATGGCGTGCAGATGCTCGCGCTCCTCGATGCAGACGAGTTCGTAACATCAAACGGAATGAACTCCCTCGCGATCTGGCAACGAGTGATGGGAAAATACGTGCTGCAGGGAACAGCGACCTATCACGACTCGTTTGGGGCGCTTCGAAGCGCTGCGACGACGCGAACCCCGGAAGGCGATTGGCTCGTAGCGGGGACACACTCCGGGCATCTCTTGGTCTGGAAGCGAGAGATGGCGAGCTTGCGTCTGGTCAGAGCCGTGGACCTTCGCTCGAACAACCCCATTCCGACGGACATCTGCCCCCCGCCGAAGGACATCACGAGTCTCCTCGCGTGGACAAACGGTCGCATCATCGCGGGTTCGGAGGATGGCGACGTCTCCGTCGTCGACGTGGAGACCGGTACGGTCTTGATACGTAAGCAATACAACAATGCCGCAAAACGGGGGATCAACAGCCTATCTCTGCATGGAGACCTCCTATTGCTCGCGAACTGCTCAGTTGGCAGCGAAGACAAGAATTTGTGGTTGTTCCGAATCTCGGAGACGAAGATTACGCTCGTCGACTCGGTCAATCTCATTCAGGATCAAGCGAACACCCAGGTCTTCAACTTCAGTGCGGTTCTCGTCCCGCGGAAGGGGGGGCTGCTCTTTTTCGCAAGCACGCAGGAAGGGCTGCTCTGGTTTGGCACGGCTAGCGCTACGGGACTAGCCGTATTTCCGAATCCGATCCGCGTCGCATCAGAGGGCGGAGCCGCTTTGCGTGCATCCGGTAGCAACGCGGTTCTTGCCGCAGCAGCGCACGCTATTCGAACGTTTGAGATACCTGACGAGTGGTCGAGGTCTATCGCACCCGTTGAGGCCGCGGACTAGAGAGTCTGGCGCAACAGCTGCGGCGGCGAAGCGCCCCATTGCGGCCCTTCACGTTGCAGAAATGCAGGAACCTCTCGCCGGGGAACGTCCCTGACTCGATTCGCCCGTCTAGGCTACCGCTCCAGCATCTCCTCGCATCAACCACACCGGTTCGGGCGATATACAAGACGGCGAACGAGGCGCTTCAGCTGACGGCCAAAGCTGCTCTGCCACCAGCGCGATTCCGAGAGTTGGCGTCTGGTCGATAACTAGTGATATGATTCATAAATAAAGGGCACTATTGGACTATCCACGTTACCCTCGCGGCGAACGGCCAGAGGGGCACGATGCGGGTCGCAGCCGAGATTCACCTCAGCAAGAGCCAGCGGGCGACGCTTCAGCAATGGT
>JAAETT010000252.1 GCA_024228115.1 bacterium | reverse complement strand
ATCTCACGCGCCAAGTCCAAGCCTGGCAAGACGATCGCAACCGAACGACGAAGGGCGTCGACTGGCAATTCACGACCCAACAAGCCCGCGTGAAACTGCGACGACTCTACCCCCAGCTTTTGGTGTGACAAGGGACTAGGCTACTTAGCGATGCCCCAGCTCCGAGCGCCTGTGGCTGCATGCGCATCACGGGAGCGCAGGGATCGCCGTCGAAGTACTCGACCAGCCGCGGCGCCGTATACGCGTCCAGGTGGTCGATGACCGCCTTGTCCCCGACGTGGATCTGCTCACGCTCGAGAAACGTCGGCACAGGGATGACGATCGCGAACTCCTTGGGATCTCCCTTGAAATCGTTCGCCATCGTCAGGACGGTGCGATCGCCGTCGCGCACGAGCACGACCTGAGACGCTTGATTCCACAGGGAGGTATCGGCCTTGGCGACGTAGAAGCCGCAGAAGGCCAGGGCTCCCTCAGCGAGCCCCACGAGCAAGAGACACGAGAGCAAGAGCGGACGCAGGATGGGACGCATGGAAGTTCTCCTCCGGAACAGGGGCCCATCGAAAGACGGGCCCGGGAAGCCAACGATCGAGCAGCGGCACGAACGGGGCCGCTGCGAACAAGGCAAAGAGCAAGCCGTTCGGCTCGTAGAAGCCGAAGCGCATGACGAAGCCCGCTGCCGCGACACCAGTTGCGTAGACGAAACGTCCTGCCCGGGAACGCGGAGTCGTGCGCGGATCGGAGATCATGAAGAAGGCGAAGATCAGCAGCGCGCCGTTTTCGAGTTGGTGAAGCGGAATCGCCCAGGGATCCCCCAAATAGGCGGCACGGCCGAAGCTCAGCGCAATCCACGCAGCGAGAAAGGCCCAGGTCACATCGCTCCGCGCGGATCGGTGAATCACCAACTGGCCTACGCCGGCCAGCGCGAAGGTGAAGATGGCGACATGGCCCCACTGCCCGGCAGAAACCCAGGCACGATCGGTCAAGAGCAACAACACCACGATTCCGAAATTTGCCGGGTTGAAGACATGGCTGCCCCGGGCGCGCAGCAGATGCTTGCTACCGATGGCGAGAAGGGCTGCAAGCGCTGCCAGCCAGGGGTTCGCAGCTCGAAGCAGCAGACTCAAGGAGGTTGCCGTGATGAACGGACTCCGCGGATCGAAACGCTCCCCTCGCAACCGGCGCCCCAGCCATTCCGTCGCCAGGGCCACACTGACGACCAGGACGAAGCGATCCAGGGAAAGCTCGAGATCCAGGGCGCTGATTCCATAGGCCGTCAATCCACCCAGGGCGGCGATCTGGAAGTGGCGGGGATCGGCCATGAAACGATCCTAACGGGTCCCACCGGCCCCTGCGTAAAGGCTCGGTAAACCCGAAAAGGGTCACCGCAGGAAGAGGCGATAGGCGGGATTGTCCGTCTCTTCCGTCCACGGATAACCGAGTTCATCGAGGTAGCGACGGAAACCCGCGTCCTCGTTGCCCGGAACCTGGATTCCCGCCAGCACGCGACCCACCGCCGAGCCGTGGTTCCGATAGTGGAACAAGGAGAGGTTCCAGCGCGGATTCATCAGATCGAGGAAACGCGCAAGCGCCCCCGGCCGCTCCGGAAACTCGAACCGCAACAGACGCTCGTCTGCCAGCTGCGGCACCCGCCCGCCAACCATAAAGCGGGTATGCAGGAGTGCCATCTCGTTCTCGGTCAGGTCTTCCACGTCGTAGCCTGCGCCCCGGAGTTCCCGGATCAGCCCCGCCCGTTCGACGCCACCCCCCAATGCAACACCGACGAAGACATGCGCCTCCGGGCTCTGGGCATGGCGATAGTTGAACTCGGTCACATTGGCGTCCTGCAACGCTCGACAGAGTTCCCTGAAACTGCCGGGTTGTTCGGGAATCGTGACGCCCAGGATCGCCTCGCGATGTTCACCCAGCTCCGCGCGCTCGGAGATATGGCGCAGGCGGTGGAAACCGATGTTGGCGCCGCTCTGGATCGCCACCAATGACCGGCCTTCGTCACCCCCCTGCTCCTCCAGCCACCGCTTCATGCCGGCAACTGCCAAGGCACCCGCGGGCTCGGCCAGGACGCGGGTCTCTTCGAAGAGATCCTGGATCGCGGCGCACACGTCGTCCACGCCGACCTGCACCATGTCGTCGACCCGCTCACGAACGATCCGGAAGGGAGCCTCACCCACTTGTCGTACTGCAGCGCCGTCTACGAAGAGCCCCACCCGATCGAGAGGCACGGGTCGCCCAGCGGCGAGCGCCGCCGTCATGCTCGCTCCGTCCTCCGCTTCCACGCCAAAGATCCGCGTCTCCGGACGGAGGAATTTCGCATACGCGAGGATACCGGCCAACAGACCGCCGCCGCCGACGGGTACGAAGATTGCGTCGATCGGGTCCGGGTGCTGACGCAGGATTTCCATGCCAATGGTTCCCTGCCCCGCGATCACATCCAGATCGTCGAACGGGTGGATGAGCGTCCCGCCCTCTTCGGCGACCAGGGCGTGTGCTCGTTCGGCGGCATCGGCGACTGTGTCCCCGAAGAGCTCGACGGTTGCGCCCAGCGCGTCGACGGCGCGCACCTTGATCGACGGCGTCGTGCGGGGCATCACGATCGTGGCCGGAAATCCCAGACGCTCCGCGGCAAGGGCGACGCCCTGCGCGTGGTTCCCGGCCGAGCAGGCCACCAGGCCGCGGCGCCCGGTCTCGAGCGAGAGCTGGGAGATCTTGTTGTAGGCCCCGCGCAACTTGAACGAGAAGATCGGTTGGAGATCCTCCCGCTTCAGCAGCACCCGTTCCCCGAAGCGTGCAGACAGCTTCGGAGCCGCTTCGAGCGGGGTTTCCCGAGCGACATCGTAGACGCGCGCTCGGAGGATCCGTTCGATCAGGGCGTCGCTCATGACGAGAGCCTAGCCAGAGACAGGATCAGGGACCGCACGCTTCTCGGCTGCGCAGAACGCAGCCGCAAGGGTCCACGTCCGATTCCCGGATGGCACGTTGGCAACGAAGCTCCCCGAACCCACCGGCACAGCCTATTCGTGGACGGCCCGCGGAGGTCGCATCGGGTGTTGGGGCAACCCGTCCTCGATGGAGAACCAGGCGGCCTTCTGATCGACGAACGCATGGTGGGAGAGTTCGAGGCCAGCTTCATCATCCAGGGCTCCCGGCGGAATTCCCACGCCGCCGATTTCCGGGTAGACCAGCGGAGCCGCCGAACCGCAGACCCGGCAGAAAGCCCGCCTGTAGGCAGGCGGGCCTTCGAGGATGGGCGCCTCATATTGAACGACCGATTCCTCACCCGAGATCCAGCGGAAGCCAGCCAGCCCTACCCCCGCTTCCGGCGCGAACGCCCCACCGGTCGCCTTGCGACAACGCTTGGCGTGGCAGGCCTGGATCGGAGTGAGCTCCCGAGTGATCTCGAAGCGGACCGTCCCGCACAGACAGCTTCCGGTTCTCATGCGCTGCCCTCTCCTACTTCCCTTCGAACCGCGGCTCTCGTCGCTCGGCCATGGCCTTCACCCCCTCGGCGAAATCGGCCGTCTTGCGCAGCCGATCCTGTTCAGCCTGCTCGTGACGGGTCGCTTCCCGGATCCGCTCGGCCAGATCGCCGCGCAGGGTGCGACGAATCGACCGCACGGCCAGGGGCGCCGAGAGCGCAATCTCGTGGGCGAGCCCGTGAGCGAATTCGTGCAGCTGTTCCCTTGCAACGAGCCGGTGGCACAAGCCCAGGGCCAGGGCTTCCTCCCCCTTCACACGACGGCCGGTGTAGAGCAGTTCCGCTGCAGCACTCGTTCCGACCAGTTCGGGAAGTGTCACGCTCAGGCCAAAGCCCTGATGGAACCCAAGGCGTGCAAAATTGGCGGCGAAGCGCGCTTCTGGGGCGGCCACCCGAAAATCCGCAGCCAATGCGAGGCCCAACCCGCCGCCGATCGCAGCGCCCTGGATCGCAGCCACGAAGGGCAACGGCGCTTCGAACAAGCGCACGGCCTCGGCGTAGAGGTCTCCCGGCTCGTCCCTTCGCCCCCGGCCGCTGAAATCGGCGCCAGCACAGAAATGCTTGCCTTCAGAGCACAAGACGATGGCCCGGCAGCGGTCGCCCTCGGCCAGTTCGTGAAAGGTATCGGCCAGATCGCGAATCAGGCCCATATCGAAGAAGTTGGCAGGGCCGCGTTGGATCTCGACCCGCGCCACACGGCCTTGTAGCTCGATGCCCAGATCGCTCATTCGTAGGAAACCCTCATGAGCAGGAGCCTAACACGATCCCCCCAGACGCCGACGGGCCCGTGGTTCGACCTCGTGAGCCAACCAGTTGGCGAGCTCTCGCAACCGGATGCCCGGGTCGACCACATCCGCGTCGATCCCGTAGCGCCAGGCGATGTCGCTTCGATCCGGGTTCGCGTGAAGAGTCTCCAGGTCGTGAATCCACGCTGCAGCACCCGCCTCATCGGCAAAACTACCCTGCGCGATCAGATCGGCGGTTCGGATATGCGCCTGGCGCGCGATCTCGTGGAGGTGATATTCCGGGTGATACTGCACGGCCCAGAAGCGGCCCCGACCCTGCTCGATGGACACCGCCTGAACCCGCGTGAACTCGTTCGTTGCCAGCAGCGTCGCCCCGGGCGGTAGACTCTCGATCTCGTCCTGATGGCTCGTCAATGCATCGAAGACCGCCGGTTTCCCCTCGTACATCGGATGAGCCGTACCGGAATCCGTCAACTGGATCTTGCGGGACACGCCGAACTCGCGCCCCCTGGGATTCCGCCTGCACACGCCGCCGGCCGCGACCACCGCGAGCTGGGCCGCCCAACAGCTCCCATGAGCGGGCAGCCCCACCTCGAACCCGCGGCGAGCCAACTCGACCTGGCGGGTGACCTGCGGATCGTCCTTCACGTGGATCGTCAGGCTGGAGCCGCTCCACAGCATGCCGTCATATTGGTCGAGGGCTTCAGGAGGCGTCCAATCCGCATCGGCCGGAAAACCAATCTCCATTTCAGCCATGGGAGCCAGCGCCCGGACACACTCGGCATACAAGGGCCCCGCCTCGGTCGCTCCGCCGCGGACCAACTTCTCACGGCCCTCCCGGGCGTAGGCGTCGAGCACGAGCAGGCGCATCACGTTCTTCAGATGGCAAACGCGGCAGCGAGCAACACAGCGAGGGCCCCGCTCATGGCTGAAGCATCCTCGCGGCACTCCAAGGCCGGAATCCGCCCGTTCGGGTGGACCTCCAGGAACGCGGGTGCCGCAACCAGACCGATCATCAGAACTCCTGCCAAAGAGGAGCGAAGAGTATCACTCCTCGCTGGGACGTAGAGCCGCCGCAATGGCTGAGAGGGGCGGAGGCTCCTGGGCATCCTGGAAACCTGCAAGACGTCGGTAGACCTCCGCAGCCGCCTGATGGAAACCATCCGGCAGGCCCGCAGCCTCGAACGTCGCCGCGATCTCTCGCATCTCGCCCTCGAAACGCCAAGCCTTTGCAGCGACCGAAGGCACGCCGCGGTCGAGGCGACGCGGCACATCCGGGGCCAGGATTTCCCACTCGGCCCGCAAGGCCTGCTCGACCCCCTCACCGGCGGCAACCGCATGGATGGCGGCCAACAGCGCGGTACTCCCCTTGGTCCAGGCTGCGAACACCATCTTCAGGGCCGATGCGGCGCCCACCTCGTTCGAAACCACACGAGCTTCGAGAGGCCCTGCGACGAACAAGGCTGCGGCCTCGGCGGCTTCATCTCCAGAAAGGTGCAGCCGCGTCGTACCCGGTTGGCGCGCCGGGGGACCGATGATTCCAGCATCGACGAAGCGAGCCTTGCCCTCGCAACGGAGTGCCAACTCGCGGGCCGTCGCGGGTGAAATCGCATTGGCGTCGACGTAGAGGCCCTCGAAGTCGTGGGCGAGTACCGCCTCCAGCAACTCTCGCGCAGCACTCGGCGGGCAGACCGCCAGGATCAGCTCGCTTTCCCTGACCACTTCTGCGAGCCCGCCGACATCTTCCAGGCCGGCGTCCACCGCCCGCGCGCGCGTAGCCGCCGTCCGTCCATCCAGGGCCACAACCACCCGCTGACCGCTCTCCCGCGCACAGGCACCCACGCTGGCCCCCATCTGGCCGGGATGAAGCAGCCCCAGCGTCCTCATGAGTCACCTCCCGGCGGACCGGGGTCATGTTTCAGCTCTGCCATCCGGGCCAGGTAGGCGAGCAACGCGTCCAGATCCGGTTCGGTCAGATGCTGGTGAGCGGGCATGCTCGTGTAACGAAAGCTCTCCGGGTTGCGGATGAACTCCCGCAACTGATGCGCCGGGCGATACTCGGTGATGTTGCGCGGCACGTTCAGCTCTGGGCCGACCTTGCCGCCCTCCCCGTTGATCGCATGACAATGGGCACACTCGCGCTGGAAGAGCCCGTAGCCTCGGACCGCTGGCGAACCCGTCTCCTTCCCGGTCGGCACCGTATGGGGAAACCGCTCCTCGAAGCTGGCAATTTCGATCGTCGCGAGCTGATAGGGCCACGGCCATGCGTGCGCATCCCACTGCTCCGGCCGCTCCCACACCAGATAGAAGGGTGCGGGGTCCAGCTGGCGCCGGTCGATCGGGTCGAAGCCCTCTTCGCCACGGACGAGCCGGTCCGCATCGGCAAACGCGAGGTAGGCCCCGGGGCCCAGCAGCCGATCCGCCTCCGCTTGCCGCGTGTAGCCGTCCAGGGCGCGTAGAAGGAGACCTTCGCCAGCCAGTGCGGCCGCATCGCCGAAGCCCAACGCCAGGACCTCCCGCAACGGACACACGCGAAAACGCTTCGCTACGCCGTAGTACGGATCCTTCCCGATCTCGAGCGTGCGCTCAGCGCACGCAGCCCGCAGCTGATCGAGCGTTTTCGAGTTCACCTCGGTGCCGTCGCGAACGAAGCGCAGCCGCGGCACTGGGCTCTTCCCGAGCGCAAGCGCGATTCCCGAAGCGAGCAGCAGGACGGCAACCGTGGCCGATACGAAGGTGCGCATCGTCGTACCGTAGGGCTGACGCAGAACTCATGCGAGCAGGAAGGCCTGCGAAACGGTCAGAGTTCGTCTCGGACCTTCTCCAGGACCCGATGCAGTCGACGCACGTAGGCGGTCGTCACGATATGACCCAGCTCCTGGGCGAGCCAGGGCTTGTTCCGCGCCAGGTACTGGTAACCCCGTGCGTCGAACTCGAGCAGCGACGTTTCGTTCTCGGTGATCGCCGATTCGGTCGGTGGCACACCCGCGAGCATCGCCAGCCCTCCGAAGACTTGTCCGGAGCTCACCCGGTCGATCGGAATCTCCCTTACACCACGCGCGCGGACCTGAAGAATCACAGAGCCGCTCTCCACGACGAAAATCGACCCGGAACTCTCGGGATCATGATCCTGGCGATAGATCGTGTGGCCAGCCGGTAGCCTGCGAACACGGGTGATCTGGGACAGGCCCATGGCTCCGTCCACACCTAGCGGCCGGAGATCCGAACCCACGTAGAGGAAGCGCGCAAGCTGCTTGCCGCCCTCCAGCACCGCATCCCAGAGCCGATCCACGGCCTCGTCCGGCGGGTTCACGAATTCGATGCCCGTCATCACCACATCGTCGCCGGGAAGCGTATTCTGCCAGCGTCCCTGGGCTTCGACACCCAGCCAACTCCCGTCGATCTGAATCTCGACACGCTCGATCGATTTGGTCGCAACCGGAGACTCAGTGGCAACACAAGCGCCACCGACACTCAGATCCCTCGTAGATGCGGCCAGCGGCCCCCTGAAATCACTGGAGTACAGACGAGCCGGGAGATCTGTGCCAATGCGCGGATCCCCACGGCTTCCGAAGAGCTCTACCGTTCCAGACGACATGCGACCTACTCGAGCGAACCACGCTTCATCAGCGCGATACCTGGATCAGAATTGAAGACCTGCATCGCAGGGAAACGACCTTCATTCGGAAACCCCTTCCTCGTGTGATCGATCCCTGCCGTTTTCGGCCCGTTGGTGTGTGAACGTAATGGTGAATCCGTTCTTCTTTCACACTCCGTCGCTCGTAGCACGCACGCACTCGGGGTTCTCCCCGAGAACCATGGGGGGTTTGGACGAATTCAGATCCCGCCCAAGCGTTCGCTGGCGCGGAGAGCGACCGGGGACGACCGGTCGACGATCGTGGGGCAGGTCCGCGTTGGCCTCGACGAGAATCTCAGCAGATCCCTGCCAGGCGACGACGCCAGCTCCCGGGATCTCCATGCCTCGAAGAAGTGAACCCAACACCTCCAGAATCAGGCATAGCTGCTTGATCTTGCTCCGGTTTTCACCATTTTCGATCGGACAGCCAGCAGCAGTCTCCGCCGGACACGAGCCCATGGGAGCGATCGGGGAAACGCTCAGCAGCAGCCGGGGCCGGTTCCGGAGTCGCTCTCGTCATGCCAGTGGGGCGGGTCGAGGTAGAGCCCTTGCTGCGCGGCCAAACGCATCGCCCGCGCCGTATCGATCACCCACGGCCCCTCCCGCACGACGCGAAGACGAGCGCGTTCCCCAGCCGCCAGGACGCGTTCGCGATCGCCATCGAATTCGAGCAGCCCCGGCCCGCACATCACGATTTCCTCGTCGAGCTCTACGCGACGTGCGCTTTCTACGTAGGCCGTTCTGTACAGACCGGGTGAAACGGGTACCAGCAGAGGACGCCCGCCGTCCCCACGTGCGGTGCACTCCACCACGACTCCGAAATCGTCTTCGGCACTCGCAGGCTCGAGCAGCCCCCCGATCGGAGACATGCCGATCGAACCAGGCTCTGCCCGCGAGAGCAGCATATGGCGGATCTTCTCGGGGTCGAAGGGCATGAAGCTGCCCGGATGATCGCCAGCGACGAGTACACCGTCGATCACGGCAAGGCTCTCCTCACCGTCTTCGTACGCCGCGCGCACGAGCTTGGCTCGGACGGCGACTTCCTCGAGTTCGACGCGGCCACTCGCCACAAGGCCCGCCGCTGCACCCGCCGTCGTGGCCTCGACCGTCTCCGGGAACACGTTGTTCGTGCCGGTCGAGAGCGGCAGGAGCGGTGCATCGGGCCAGGCCTTCGCCACCAGACGCTGGGTGCCGTCTCCGCCGAGCACGAGGAGCGCGCCACAGCCGGCTTTGCGCATGGCTTCGACCGCGCGGAGCGTATCGCTCGGCTTGGTCTCGAGTTTCCCGATGTCGAGGAACTCCATCTCTGCGCCTAGCCGAAGCAGATCCACGGCCCGTTCTGAAACACGAAAGAGATCCCGCACGAGCAGGACCCTCTTCACGCCCGCTGCCACGGCCCCCACCACGGCTCGCTGAAGCTGATTGCGCTTCGCGTCCGGGGTATGCGTCTGCGCGCGGCCCACCAGACGGCGGACATCCCGACCCGACATCGGATTCGCGATCACACCGAGCGGACGGGGCTCCATCGCCTAGGAGCCACCACCGTGAACATTGATCTTCTCGCCTGTCACGTACCTGGCGGCATCCGACACGAGAAAACGCACGACCGCCGCAACCTCTTCGGGGCTGCAGACGTGGCCAAAGGGCATCGAAGCATCGAGCTGGCGAAGATCATCGACCCCAGCGGTTGCCTTCATCAACCGACGGCCCATCTCGGTCTCGATCAAGCCCGGCGCGACCACATTCACGTGGATGCCGTTGGGTCGCTCCTCTTTCGCGAGCGTGAAGGCCAGCGATTCCATGGCGGCCTTGCCCATGCTGTAGGGCGCACCGTTGGCGCCGTGATAGAGCGTCGCAACGCTCGAGATCATCACGATGTCTCCCCGAGGCTGCGTGCGCATGCTCGGCAGGACGAGCTGACACAACTGATGGGGCCCGAGCGCGTGAATACGGATGACCCGTTCCAGCTCGACCGGATCGGTGTCCGCGACGCTCTGCCCGCGGCTCGCGATGCCGGCGTTGTTCACGAGGATGTCGATGTGTCCGAAATCCCGGATGACCGCATCGACCATGGCCGCATCGGCCTCGTAGTCGTCCACCGAGGCGGCGTAGGCCCGCGCCTCGCGGCCGAGTGCGCGAATGGCCTCGACTGTCTCCTTGGCAGCCGCTTCATCTCGCCTGTAGTTCACGGCGATATCGGCGCCATCTTCAGCCAACCCGAGAGCGATGGCGCGGCCCACACCGCGCCCCCCGCCCGTCACCAATGCAACGCGTCCTTGTTTCGACATGGCCGAAGCCTAGTTCATACGCGCCTCGAGGTGCCGCTGGGCCAGCTCCGTCAGGTAGAGGGCCCAGAGAGCCGGATCCCAGGTCTGGACCGCTGCATCCACGGGCTCGGCTGCGGGCGCCTCGGTGCGGGTTCGGATCGGTTCATCGTTGGGTAGGAACATGCAAAGAGCCTTTGCACGCCCCGGGGCCTGTCAAATCGCGCATTTCTCAGCTGAGAACGAGCGGCGGAAAGCGCGCAATCTGGTGGAAATCCGGTGCGGCGCCGGGAAGTGCAGAGGCCGCCAGAAAGCGACGCGCCCTCCCCTCGCCGTGAATCGCGAATGCGTTGGCGGCTAACAGCCCCGGGGGCAGCCAGGCTGTGGGGAAGCCCGCCGTCGCCCGCCAGCGATTCCCATCGCGCTGCACCTCGAGCGCGAGCGGCAAGCCCTCCTGCTCCACGCGGCGACATCCGTGCAACTCGAGCACGAGGTAATGACCGTGGGGCCCGATCTCGATCTCGAGATACTCCTCATCCCTCCCGACGAGAAAGAGTTCCACGACCTCGTACTCCCACAGCCCCGATCTCACACCGGCGGGCCCGGGCGGCGGCGGATCGCCGTGGAACGGCGCTTCGACACGCAACTCCGCCTGCGCGTCATCCCAATCGAGTGACAGGGTGGCCTCTTCCTCTAGAGACACTGGCTGGCCATCCCAGGTGAAGGCCACCTTCCACTCGGCACGCGGCATGTTGGCAGGGTACCTTCTCCTTCCACCACGCATCAGAGCGGAGCACCGAGCGCCCTCGCAACGAGCTCGGGAGCTGAGCCCGACGCGCCCAGTCTGGAGACCCGCGATGAACCGTCGAAGCCTTCTCTTCGTCCTACTCGCCGTTGCGCTCGCCACCAGCCCCGGCTGCGCGTGGCTCAAGCGACAGATGTACGCGGGGGGCGACCGGGATGCGTGGCAGCAACCGGACCGGGTCGTCAGCAGCCTGGGATTCGCCGCGGATGCACGGGTCGCGGACCTCGGGGCCGGCGGCGGCTACTTCACCTTCCGCCTGGCCGACGCCGTAAAGGACGGGCGGGTCTATGCCGTCGATATCGACCCCTCGATGACGGCCTACATCGAGAGCAAGGCCAAGGAGGATGGCTACACGAACGTGAGCGTGGTTGTGGCGGACGCCGAAGACGCGAGGCTGCCGGAGCCCGTCGATTGGGTCTTCACGAGCAACACCTTCCACCATCTTCCCGACCAGGCCGCCTACTTCGCGCGATTGAAGAACCACCTGAAGCCTGGCGGTCGCGTGGCCGTCGTGGAGTATGCGCCCCGCGAGGGCTGGTCCCTGCTGGGCGACCACGCGACCGCCAAGGACGCGATCGTTGCTGCGTTTTCCGAGGCTGGCTACCGGCTCGACGCAGACCACAGCTTCCTGGATCGCCAGAGTTTCCTGGTGTTCGCAGTCGACGAGCGCTGATGCGTGAAACGGATCATCCGCTTCAGGCGGTTGCGGGTACGCTCCGCTCCTCTCGTACCGTGCGATGGATCAGGTAGGCGAGCGGGCCTGCCGCGCCGATCGTCAGACTGAGGGCGGCGTAGGGCCAGAACGGCAGCGACCTCTCGCGGGCGTCGCTCCACTGCCAGATCGTGAAGAGGACGAGCACGATGCTGAGGTCGAGCATGGCGAGACGGGTTGCGCCATTCGCGAGCATCGCCTCGAAGAAGCCGACGTAGCCGTGTTCGAGAATGGCGATGTCGGTCAGGATCAGGAAGCCGACGAGGGCAAGGGAGAGGGCTGCGATTCGGGTCATGGAGTTCTCCTTCGGGATGGGCGCGTTGCCTTCCCCCTGAGCAAGCCGCGTGCCCGCGGGGCGACGCCGCAGGAGGCCCGAGAGATCCTTCCGGTTGCAACCCTGCAACACGCTTGTGGCAGCACTGCCACGCGGGGCTCGCCGGAGGCCTCCTCATGGCTCGAAGGACTGGCACCCGATTTGCGATGTACGCTCTCTCAGGCCCACCACGGGGAGGAAGCCGGCGTGACCGAACATCGATGGGGACTCTGGGGCGCGCTGGCAGGTGCGGCCCTCGGCCTGGCGGATACGTGGCTGCTCGGCTCGACCGGCGTCGAGATGAGGCTGGGCGAGAAGGACGCGACCTGGCTCGTCGCGCTGACCTTCGGATTCAATCTGACCCTGGTAGGTGGCCTGGCGGGCTCCCTTTGGAGCGCTCGCGAGCGCCAACGCAGGGATGCGAAGCGAATCCATGACCAGCAGGAGGCGTTGGCCGCCTCCGAACGGACCGCGTTCGAGAACGAGAAACTCGCCGCCATCGGCCGGCTGGCAGCGGGCATCGCCCATGAGGTGCGAAACCCGCTCGGCGTGATGCGAGCCTCGGCCGCCCTGGTGCAGGAGCAATTCCCGGAAGGCGAGGATGCCCATCGGGCCTGCGCCTTCGTCGTGGAGGAAGCCGATCGGTTGAACGAGTTGATCCGCTCGTTGCTCGCCTTCGCCCGGCCGACGGCATTGACGCCCCGGCCCAGTGCGATCGACACGATGGTCGCCAGGGCGGTTGCGCTGGCTCAGCCTCCCTTGGAGACCCACGACGTCGAGCTCACCCGAAATCTCCAGAGCCTCGAAGGCCTGCACGTCGACGCGGACGCGGGCCTCGTTTCCCAGGTGCTTCTCTGCCTCCTGACGAATGCGGCCGAAGCGGTCGGAAGCGAAGGCCACGTGCGCCTGGAAGGCCGCCGGGACGACCTTTCCCTCTACCTACGGGTGGCCGACGACGGGCCCGGTGTCGAACCGGCCGACCGCGCCAAGCTCTTCGAGCCCTTCTTCACGACCAAGCCCCAAGGAACGGGATTGGGTCTCGCGATGGCCGCACAGATCGCGCGAGCCCACGGCGGAAGCCTGTCGCTGATTCCCGGAGCCGGAACGGGAGCAAACGGCGATGGCGCGTGTTTCGAACTCGCCCTGCCCTGGCACGGAAAGGTCGCGGCGTGAATCCCCCTTGCCACGAAAGGATTGCGGCTTGAAGCCTCGCATCGCGATTCTCGATGACGAGACCCGGCTCGTGGGCATCCTCGAAATGCTGCTGCGCAGGGAAGGATACGATGCGATCGGCTTTGGCGATCCGGAGCGAGCGATCGAATCCCTCGCCGAGGGTCGTTTCGACCTGTTGCTCACCGATCTCCGCATGCCGGGCCTGGATGGGATCCAGGTGCTCGAGCGGGTTCGGGAGATCGACCCAAGCCTGCCCGTGATCGTGCTGACGGCCCATGCCAGCATCGAAACGGCGATCCGCGCAGTCCGGCTGGGCGCCTTCGACTATGTGGAAAAGCCCTTCGACAACGATGGCCTGAGAACTCTCGTCGCCCGGGCGCTCGAACACACCCGCCTGCGCCGGGAGAACCAACACCTGCGTGCCGAGCTTGGCCGAGAGCAGGGGTCGGAAACGATCGTGGCCGAAAGCACCGCCATGGCCGACGTGCTCGACGTCGTGCGCCGTGCGGCACGAAGCGACGCGACGGTGCTGGTCACCGGCGAGAGCGGGACCGGCAAGGAACGAATCGCCCGGGCCGTCCACGTCCTCTCCGAGCGAGTCGGCGGGCCCTTCGTCGCCGTGAATTGCAAAGCCCTTGCACCGGGCGTGCTCGAGAGCGAGCTCTTCGGCCACGAACGCGGCGCCTTCACGGGCGCCGAACGCGCGCGTCCAGGCCTCTTCGAGCGCGCCCACGGAGGGACGCTCTTTCTCGACGAGATCGGCGAGGTCTCCGAGGAGTTCCAGGCCAAGCTGCTGCGCGTGCTCCAGGAGAAACGCGTCTACCGGGTTGGCGGCGAAACCGAACACGAGGTGGACACCCGCATCGTCGCCGCGACGAATCGGGATCTCAAAGCCGAGATCGAAGGGGGCCGCTTCCGGGAAGACCTCTACTTCCGGTTGGCGGTCATTCCGATCCACCTCCTCCCATTGCGAGAGCGGCCCGAGGATCTGCTGCCTCTGGCGCGGCGATTCTTCGCCTCGGCAAGCCGGGAACGCATCCCGCCCCTCGAAGGCTGGAGCGATGAAGCCCAGGCCTGGATGCTGCAGCACGCGTGGCCGGGGAATGCCCGAGAGCTCGAGAACGCCATCGAACGGGGCGTCGTGCTGGCCCGGGGCCCACGCATCGAACTCGAAGATCTGCTCCCCGGTGAGCCACCGAGCCCGCTGCCGGCAGATGGGGCGCCGCCCGAAGAGAGCCTACGCGACTACCTCGATCGCCTGACCGGCGAACGCATCCGCGAGGTCCTGCGCACCAGCGGAGGCAGCCGCCAGGAGACCGCCGCTCGCTTGCAGATCGACCGCACGACCCTCTACCGATGGACCCAGAGGCTCGGCATCAAGGATTGAATTGTGGAGCGAGGAATGGGGCCGGCATGAAACCTGCCTTGGAGAGCTGAACGGTCATGGAGCCTCCGGGGGAAGCGTGGCGATGGCGACACGAACCGTGACCCGCTGTCAGCAAGGGAAGCGCGAACGGATGGCCTCAACCTCGGCGGCCTCCCGATCATCGAGCGATAGCGGGCCGCTACCGAGCCCAGCCGATTCCGCGACCCCGAGCCCGCCCCGCAACGCCACCATTGCGCCCCGCGACCGACACATCGGTGTGGCCTCTCCTCTCTGGCGCGGCCACCCGGTTGGAATCCCCACAAGTGGGTTGCACCCGTTAACGATGAAACCCCCACTTCCCGCGGGGGCTTACCTCTCAGGGTACTCCCTATTCGGCATGGATCCGCAGTTGGAACTCCTATCCCCCTCGGTGAGCGTTGCATGGCTCGTACTCGCGGGGCTCCATAGCATCCGTAGGCGCAAGGCAAGATCGAGCGTTGTCACCGCGCGATGGAGAACGTTGTCAAGCTGCAGCGCTTCTACTTCCCGTGGGAGCTGCAAGCAGCGCTACCGGAGTTCGTCGCCTACTACAACAACGAGCTCTATCACCAGGCGCTTGTCATCTTGAGGCTCGCGGACACCTACTTCGGTCGGAGAACCGCTGTGGTCTCGAAGCGAGAGAAGATCAAGTAGAGTTCGATGCGAAAGAGGAAGAACGAGTACCTGGCCGCGAGGGCGGCCTAGGCTTGAACCAAGAACTGGCCGTTCGCAAGAGCCACCCCCGGCCCGAAAGCCATTGACTGGGTCTGCCCCGATTCCGTAGACACTTTGGTTAGACCGTGAGACCCGGCTCCTCCGGATCTCTTCTTCGTTCAGTAATGAACGGGGGTTCGGGGGCGGAGCCCCCGAGTCTTCCGTTTCCGTTCTTGAGCTCGAATT
>JAAETT010000251.1 GCA_024228115.1 bacterium | reverse complement strand
GATCTCACGCGCCAAGTCCAAGCCTGGCAAGACGATCGCAACCGAACGACGAAGGGCGTCGACTGGCAATTCACGACCCAACAAGCCCGCGTGAAACTGCGACGACTCTACCCCCAGCTTTTGGTGTGACAAGGGACTAGGGACAGGTGCGGCCACGTTTCATCCCCATTATCCGAGGAGACTCCCCATGTCCGATGAGATCCGATACGACGGCCGCGTGGCCGTGATTACTGGCGCAGGCGGTGGCCTGGGCAAGACCTACGCCCTCGAGCTTGGCCGTCGCGGCGCCCAGGTGGTGGTCAACGATCTAGGAGGCTCCTCGGACGGCACAGGCGGCGGCAGCAGCATGGCCGACGAGACGGTCAAGCAGATCAACGAGGCCGGTGGTACCGCCGTGGCCAACTACGATTCGGTGGCCACTCCGGAAGGTGGCGAGGGGATCATCCAGACCGCCGTCGAGAACTTCGGCAAGGTCGACATCGTCATCAACAACGCGGGCATCCTGCGCGATGCGAGCTTCGTGAAGCTCGAGCCCCAGAACCTCGAGATCGTTCTCGATGTCCACCTGCGCGGCACATTCTACGTGAGCCAGCCCGCATTCCGCGTGATGAAGGAGAACGGCTACGGCCGCTTCCTCTTCACGGCTTCGGCTGCCGGCATCTTCGGCAACTTCGGTCAGACGAACTACGGCGCGGCCAAGATGGGCCTCGTGGGCCTCAGCAACGTGCTGGCCATCGAAGGCGCGAAGTACGACATCAAGTCCAACACGATCGCGCCGATCGCGAACACGCGCCTCACGAAGGAGCTGCTCGGTCCGATCGCCGACAAGCTCGATGCGGAGTGTGTGACGCCGCTCAGCTGCTTCCTCGTTTCCGAGGATTGCCAGCTCACCCATGAGATCTTCTCGGTGGGTGGCGGGCGCTTCGCACGCATCTTCATCGGCCTGGCCCCGGGTTGGTCGGCCGGCGTGGACGCCAAGCCCTCCATCGAAGAAGTCGCGGCGAATATGGACCAGATCCGAAACACCGATGGCTACATCATCCCGGCGAGCATCGCCGACGAGATGAAGGCCATCGTCGAAATGATGAAGGGCTGAGGAAACAACATGCCGATCGATCCCGAGAAGGCCCTTGCGGCGAGCTTCGAGCCCACGACGTCCAGCTACCAGCAGGACGACGTGATCCTCTACCACCTGGGGCTCGGTGCCGGCGCACCGAGTCAGACCGATGCGAACGAACTCGAGTACACCTATGAGAAGAACCTCAAGGTGCTGCCGAGTTTCGGTGTCGTACCGGTATTCAGCGCCATGGGTGGCGCCATGAATACACCGGGCCTCGAGTTCAACCCCGCCATGCTGCTGCATGGTGAGCAGGACATCGAGATCCACCGCCCGCTTCCGACGGCGGCAAAGCTCGTCAACCAGTCGCGGATCGCCGGGATCTACGACAAGGGCAAGGCGGCGCTTCTCGTGATGGAGGTCGAAACGAAGGAAGAGGGCGGCGATCCGCTCTTCACCAATCGCTTCTCCCTCTTCCTGCGCGGTGAGGGCGGATTCGGCGGCGATTCCGGGCCGAAGGCCGGCAACGCTGCGCCGGATCGGGAGCCCGATCATGTCGTGGAGACGCCGACCCTCCCCCAGCAGGCACTTCTGTATCGCCTGTCGGGTGACAAGAACCCCCTGCATGCGGATCCCGAGTTCGCCAAGATGGGTGGCTTCGATGTGCCGATCCTTCACGGCCTGTGCTCGTTCGGGATCAACTGCAAGGCGGCCGTCGATTCGGCGCTTGGCGGCGACGTGACGAAGGTTTCGCGGTACCAGGCGCGCTTCGCCGGCGTATTCTTCCCGGGCGAGACGATGGTGACGTCCCTCTGGAAGGAGGGTGAGAACGTCTTCATCAGCGCGTCATCCAAAGAGCGAGGTGCACCGGTCATCACGAACGCTGCGTTGACCTTGCGCGACTGAGAACAAGAGCGGGGACGCTCGTCGACTCCGAGGTTCCAATGGCCGTCTCCGATCATGTGGATCTCGAGCAGTTCCTGGCCGGCGTCGAACGCCGGAACCCGGGGCAGCTCGAGTTCCTCCAGGCTGTTCAGGAGGTGGCTCAGGACGTCTTCGAGTTCATCGCGGACAAGGAGGCGTACCACGAGTACCAGATCCTGCGCCGCATCGCGGAGCCGGATCGGGTCGTGAGCTTCCGGGTCTGTTGGGAAGACGACGCAGGCAACATCCGCGTGCAGCGTGGATGGCGGGTCCAGAACAACAATGCCATCGGTCCCTACAAGGGTGGCCTGCGTTTCCACGCGAGCGTGACCGAGAGCATTCTCAAGTTCCTGGCATTCGAACAGACCTTCAAGAACAGCCTGACCGGCCTGCCGATGGGAGGCGGGAAGGGCGGTTCCAACTTCAACCCGCGCGGCAAGAGCGACCACGAGATCATGCGCTTCTGTCAGTCATTCATGACGGAGCTCTACCACCACGTGGGCGAAGATGTAGATGTTCCGGCAGGTGATATCGGTGTTGGAGCCCGTGAGATCGGATACCTCTTCGGGCAGTACAAGCGTCTCACCCGTCGCTTCACGGGTGTACTGACGGGCAAGGGCCTCGAGTACGGCGGAAGCTTGATTCGTACCGAGGCCACCGGCTACGGCGCGGTCTACTTCATGCAGGACATGCTGGAGCGGGCCGGTGAATCCATCGACGGCAGGACGTGTGTCGTTTCCGGCTCGGGCAACGTCGCTCTGCACGCTGCCGAGAAGTTGTTGAATCTCGGAGGGAAGGTCGTCACGTTGTCCGATTCCTCTGGCTTCGTTCACGATCCGGACGGTCTCAGCGATGAGAAGCTCGGCTGGGTGAAGGAGCTGAAGACCGAGCGTCGTGGGCGGATCTCCGAGTACGTGGACACCTTTGGCGGGAGCTTCCACGAAGGCGAGCGCCCCTGGTGCGTACCCACCGAGCTGGCGCTGCCCTGCGCGACGCAGAACGAGCTCTCGGGCGATGACGCGCGAACGCTGCTTGCCAATGGTTGCAGGGCCGTCGCCGAAGGCGCCAACATGCCGACGGATCTCGAAGGTGTGCGCCTCTTCAAGGCTGCACGAACCCTCTACGGTCCGGGCAAGGCCGCGAATGCCGGGGGTGTCGCGGTTTCGGGTCTGGAGATGAGTCAGAACAGCGCGAAGATCTCGTGGAAGGAAGAGGAGCTGCAGGACCTGCTGCGCTCGATCATGAACGGAATCCACGAGAAATGCGTCGAGTACGGCCGCGAGAATGATGGCTCGTACGTCGACTACGTTCGCGGGGCCAACATCGCCGGCTTCGTGAAGGTCGCCGATGCCATGCTCGCCTACGGAGTGGTTTGAGGCAGGAGGTACGTCTCCAGCCTATGGTTGGAGCATGAAACGCATCCTCCGAGTCATCGCCCTCGGCCTGGTGGGCATTCTTCTCGCGGCTTCCTTGTTCCTCGCCAAGACGTTCTGGAGCAAGCCGTTCTCGATCGATCACTTCTTCCTGCGCGAGCTGGTGTTGCTGGTCGTCGATCACCCGATGCTGCTCTCGTTCGCGCGCGTGCTCGAGCCCTACGATCTCGACTACTACTCGGACGAGCTCGAAGATTTTTCGTTGGAAGCCGATCGGCGGGAGGCTCGCCGCGCGCGCAGCGCCCTCGAAGGGCTGCGAGAGTTCTCGGAGGATGATCTCGATCCGAGTCAACGGATCTCTCATGACATCCTCGCATGGTGGCTCGAACATCAGGTCACCGGGGAGCGCTTCCTGCAGCACCCCTATCCAGTCAATGCGTTCGACGGCTCGCAGAGCTTCCTGCCTGATTTCATGGTGAATGTTCACCAGGTGAATGATCTCGGCGATGCAGGAAGCTATCTCGCGCGGCTGGAAGCCATCCCGGCCGCCCTCGATCAATTGACCGAGCGGGTCGAAGCCGCGGCAACCGCGGGCATCCTCCCGCCGCGTTTCGTTCTGACGCGGGTGCGCGAAGGGCTGGTCGAGCTGACACAGGCCGAGGCCTCCGACAGCCCCCTGGTCACGAAATTGAAGACTCGCCTACCCGAGCTCTCCGATGTTCCGGATCCGGCGGGTTGGATCGAACGTGCCCGTGCGGTGGTCGCCGAGGGAATCCAGCCAGCCTACCTCCGCATGGATGCAGTGCTGGCGCGTTTCGAGGCCGAGAGCAACGATGATGCGGGCGTGTGGAGGTTGCCCGATGGTGACGCCTACTATCACTGGGCACTCCGCGGGCATACGTCGACCTCGCTCACGCCGGACGAGGTCCACCAGCTCGGGCTTCGCGAGGTCGCGCGCATCCACGGCGAGATGAAGAAGGTGTTCGCAGAGCGCGGAACACCGACCGATGCGCCGATTGCTGCTCTCCAGGCATTGGCTCTGGAACCCACCCAGCGCTATCCCGATAGCGACGAGGGCCGCACGCAGATCCTGGCCGACTATCAAACGATCATCGATGAACTCTGGGAGCGTCTCCCCGATTGGTTCGAACACCTCCCTCGCGCCCCGGTCGCCGTGGAGCGGGTACCGAGCTTCCGCGAGAACGGCTCCGCCGGCGCCTACTACAACCCGCCTCCCCTCGATGGCTCGAAGCCGGGGATCTTCTACAAGAACCTCGCGAACGTGGAGGAGAGCCCGCGCTTCGGTATGCGCACGCTGGCATTCCACGAGGCGGTACCCGGTCATCACCTGCAGATCGCCCTGGCCATGGAGAATCCGGATCTTCCGCTCTTCCGTCGCTTTCTCCCGTTTACCGCATTCGTCGAAGGTTGGGCGTTGTACGCCGAGCGATTGGCTTCCGAGGTCGGCCTCCTGCCGACCCCCGCGGATCATCTCGGTCAACTACAAGCCGAGAACTTCCGTGCCGTCCGCCTGGTCGTCGATACGGGCCTTCATGCCAAGCGATGGACCCGGGAAGAGGCCATCGAATACATGGTCTCCAAGACGGGAATCGCCCGCAGCGATGTGGTGCGTGAAGTAGAGCGCTACGTGGTCGCGCCAGGCCAGGCGTGTGCCTACAAGATCGGCCAGCTGAAGCTGCTCGAGCTTCGCGCTCGCGCCCGGGAAGCACTTGGCGACGGATTCGAACTCAAGGCTTTTCACGACCTGGTGCTCGGTGGCGGCTCGCGGCCGCTGGAGGTTCTCGAGCAGGAGGTCGATGCCTGGATCGCGGACGGGGGGATGTGATCGTTTTCGACCCGGCGTGGGCCGTGGCTGGCAAGCCTGCGCTCGGCCCGCATGCGTGGCCATCCCGGGTCCACTGACGCCGTTTCACGTCAGCAAGCATGGCCCTCGTTTGGGCCGCCACAGGCTCGCGAGGTACTCTCCCGCGGTGGCCACCCCCGCCTTGCCGATCCTCTCTGCCTTCGGCGAGCCTGCTCGCCGCTGGTTCGAAGCCAGCTTCGAACAGCCGACTCCTGTTCAAGAGGAAGGCTGGGCGCGGATCCAGGCTGGCGATCACGCGCTTCTGATCGCGCCGACCGGAAGTGGCAAGACGCTGGCCGCCTTCTTCGCTTGCCTCGATCGTCTGGGGCGGGTCCCGGCCGAGCCCGCTCCCGTGCCGGGCGTCCGTGTGCTCTATGTCTCGCCGCTCAAGGCCCTGGTCTACGACATCGAGCGCAACCTGCGTGCGCCGCGGATCGGCATTGCGCAGATGGCGGAGCGGCTGGGCCAGCCCGAGGCGTTTCGCGCGCCGCGAGTCGCCGTGCGTACAGGTGACACGACCCAGAAGGAGCGCCGTGACCAGGCACGTGATCCCGCGGAGATCCTGATCACGACTCCCGAGTCGCTCTATCTGATCCTCGGCTCCCGCCAGCGCGAGACCCTGTGCACCGTCGAGACCATCATCATCGATGAGATCCATGCCCTGGCGCCGACCAAGCGGGGTGCGCACCTGGCGCTCTCCCTCGAACGGGTCGCTGCGCTGACCGGGGAACGGGATCCCCAGCGGATCGGTCTCTCGGCGACGGCTCGGCCGGCCGAGGAGGTCGCGCGCTTTCTTGGGGGCGATCGACCGGTCTCGATCATCGATACGAGCCGAACGCCGCTGATCGATCTACAGCTGTCGGTGCCGGTCCCCGATATGACCCGCCCGGCGGATTTCCGACCGCCGCCAGAGAGTGAGTCCGAGGACTCTGACGAAGCTCCGGGTCCGTCGCTGGGCCGGCTCCTCACTCCGTCCTCGGATGACGCGGATACCAGTCTGTGGCCGGCGATCTATCCGGAGCTCGTCGATGCCATTCGCGCGCACCGAAGCACCATCCTGTTCGTGAACAGTCGCGGGTTGTGCGAGCGCCTGGCGCAGCGGCTGAACGAGTTGGCGGGTGAGGATCTGGTGCGGGCTCATCACGGCAGCATTGCCCACGAGCAGCGCAAGGAGATCGAGGAGAGCCTGAAGAGCGGCAACCTGCGGGCGATCGTTGCCACCAGTTCGCTCGAGCTGGGCATCGACATGGGCGCGGTCGATCTGGTGCTGATGGTCGAATCGCCGGGTGCGGTGGCGCGGGGCCTCCAGCGAATTGGACGTGCGGGCCACCAGGTCGGCGTTCCCAGCAAGGGAAGGGTGTTCCCGAAGCATCGCAATGATCTGCTCGAGGCCACGGTGGTCGCAGCAGGCATGCGCCACGGCGAAGTCGAGCCTCTTCGCGTACCGCGCAATCCCCTCGATGTGCTCGCCCAGCAGATCGTGGCCATGACTTCGATGGACACGTGGAAGGTCGAGGCGTTGGGGCAGGCCATCGGCCGCACCGCGAATTTTCGGGATCTCTCCCGCGAAATGCTCCACGCAGTGCTCGACATGCTGGCGGGGCGCTACCCGTCGACCGATTTTGCCGAGCTCCGGCCGCGCCTGATCTGGGATCGCGAGCGGGATCAGCTCGAGGCACGGCGGGGCTCTTCCAAGATTGCATTGCTCTCCGGCGGAACGATTCCGGATCGCGGGCTCTACGCGGTGCATCTCGGCCCCGAAGGCCCGAGGATCGGGGAACTCGACGAGGAGATGGTTCACGAATCGCGCCCGGGCGAGACGATCACCCTGGGCGCCTCCACCTGGCGTATCACCGAGATCACCAGGGATCGGGTCGTTGTGGCGCCCGCACCGGGCGAGGCGGGTCGGCTGCCCTTCTGGCGTGGAGAGGGTCCCGGCCGCCCGGTCGAACTGGGCCAGGCCCTCGGGCGCTTCGTGCGCGAACTGGCCGAGCATTGCCGGAAGGCAGATTCTGGCGAGCTCCACGAAGGCAGGGCCGCGGGAGAAGCCTGGCTCTGCGAAGAGTTCGCGCTCGACGAATATGCGTCGCGCAACCTGGTCGACTACGTGATCGACCAGCACGAGAGTGCGGGTGCACTCCCGACAGATCGCGCGATCACCATCGAGCGCTTTCGTGACGAGTTGGGCGATTGGCGCGTCTGCCTGCTCAGTCCGTTTGGTTCCAGGCTGCACGCGCCCTGGGCCCTGGCGATCGAAGTGCGGCTCAACGCGGAGAAGGGCTACGAGGTGCAGACGCTGTGGAGCGACGATGGCATCGTGTTGCGCTTCGCCGATGCGGAAGAACTCCCACCGGCATCCGTCTTCCTGCCAGAGCCCGAAGAGGTCGAAGACCTCGTGGTTGCGCAGCTCGAACGCTCGGCGCTCTTTGCAGGCCAGTTCCGCGAGAATGCAGCGCGGGCGTTGTTGCTTCCGCGTTGGCGTCCCGGCGGCCGCACACCGCTTTGGGCACAGAGGCTGCGGGCCCAGAACCTGTTGGCCGTCGCCCGCGAGTTTCCGTCCTTCCCGATCATGCTCGAGACCTATCGGGCCTGCCTGCAGGACGTCTTCGACATGCCGGGCCTGGTCGAGCTGCTCACGGCGATCCGGAGCCGCCGCATCCGCGTGGACGAGGTCGAGACCCGCCAGGCCAGCCCCTTCGCGCGCTCCCTCGTATTCGCCTACACCGCGATCTATCTCTATCAGGGCGATACGCCCGTCGCTGAGCGGCGCGCCCAGGCGCTGACCCTCGATCGCGACATGCTGAGGGATCTACTCGGCCAGGAAGAACTGCGCGAGCTGCTCGACGCAACCGTGATCGAGGAGACCGAAGCCGATCTCCAGGGCCTCTCCGCCGATCGCAAGGCGCGCCACGCGGATGCACTCCACGATCTGTTGCGCCGCGTCGGCGATCTGAGCGCCGCCGAGCTACGCGTGCGCTGTGAGGGCGACCCGCAGGCCTGGCTCGAAGAACTCGAGATCTCGAGGCGTGCGGCATGTCTCAAGATCGGCGGCGAAGAGCGTTGGATTGCCGCCGAGGATGCGGCCCTCTACCGGGATGCCCTCGGGGCGGCGCCGCCGGCAGGCTTGCCCGAGGTCTTCCTGGAGCCGGTTCCCGACGCGGCCGAGCGTCTGTTTCGGCGCTACACGCGGGTCCACGGCCCGTTCGTGACGAGCCGGATCGCTGAACGTTATGCCTGGCTCCCCGCGCAAGCGCAGGCCGTCCTGGCCGGGCTGGAGGCACGCGGCAAGCTTCTTTCCGGCGAGTTCCATCCCGAGGGCCACGAACGTGAGTGGTGCGAGCCGGAAGTGTTGCGGAGGATTCGTCGACGTACCCTGGCGCGGCTGCGCGGCGAAGTGGCCGCGGTCGAGGCAAGCACCCTCGTCCACTTCTTGCCGGAATGGCATGGCATCGGCTCGCGGGGCGCGCCCGATCTTCGGCTCGCCGAGGCTCTCGACCAGCTCGAAGGTGTGCCGCTTCCGTTCTCGGAGCTCGAGAACGCGATCCTTCCGGCGCGCGTTCCGGATTTCGATCCCCGCATGCTCGATGAGCTCGGGGCTCTGGGGCAACTGGCCTGGGTGGGCTCCGGCTCGCTAGGTGATCGAGACGGGCGCGTCGCCCTGTATCGGCGCGAGCGCATCGGCTTGCTGGTCGAAGCAGGGACGCCGCCCGAGGATGCGAGCCCGCTTCACCTGGCCCTCCTGGATCATCTCCAGGCCCGCGGTGCATCCTTCTTCACGGAGCTAGCGACCGCGACGGGTGAGCCGACGGGAGGCCCTCTCCTGCATGCGCTCTGGGATCTGGTCTGGGCGGGCCTGGTGACGAACGACACCCTGGCGCCGCTTCGCGGCCTGGCCGTGCGTTCCGGGCCGCGCCGCCGCGGGCCGCGGGCATTGCCTTCGGCTGCGGCAGGACGTTGGTCCCTGGTTTCGTCCCTTCTGCCCGAAGAGCCAGAGCCGACCGCTCGCGCCCATGCGCGAGCCCTCCAGCTGCTAGAGCGCCACGGCGTCGCGAGCCGTGATGTCCTCGCCCTCGAAACGGCGCCCGGGGGCTGGAGCGCCCTCTACCCGGTCTTTCGCGAGATGGAGGAGATGGGCAAGCTGCGCCGCGGCCACTTCGTCGAGGGCTACAGCGGTGCGCAATTTGCCTACGCAGGGGCGGTCGATCGCTTGCGCGCGGCACGGCACTTCGGCGAGGAGCCGATCGTGCGAGTCCTCGCCGCCTGCGATCCGGCCCAGCCTTTCGGCGCCTTGATCCCCTGGCCAACACCCCGGAGCGAGCGGGCGCGCCCCCGCCGGAGTGCGGGCGCTCGGGTCGTTCTCGTCGATGGTGAGCTCCTCCTCTTCGTCGATCGCTCGGCTAGAAGGATGTGGAGCTTCCCCACCTCGGACGAGAGTCGCGAAGAAGAGGCCCAGGCCCGTGCCATCCGCGCCCTGCATCGCCTCTTCGACGACCGCAGCCGAAATCTCTTGCGGGTCGAAGAGATCGACGGGGAGCCTGCGGCGCGGTCTCCCCTGGCGGAGTTCTTCACGCTCGCCGGCTTCAGGCAGAGCTACAAAGGGCTCGAGCTGGAACGCAGTGGACGCATTCGCGACTGATCGATCGGCTGCCGCTTCGCTGTGGAGCGCAGCTGCCCCATTCGCCGGCATCTCAGGTACGAGGATCCGCCACGCCCTCCTGATCTCGATTCTCGCCATCGCCGCCGTCGGCATCGCGCTGTTGGGCGAGCCGCGATCTGCAGTCTCGTCTACGCCTCGATGATTCCGTCCAGCACCGGCCAATCCACGGCGCTCTGGGCCGCGAAGGCTTCGATCAACAGGTCGCGATCAGGGTCGTCCGGTCCGGCAGCGCGGTACGTCTCGACCGCCTTGGCGAGAGTGTCTTCCGGCGGGCATTCCGGATGTTCCTCTTTCAACGAGCCTTCCTCGTGCTCGATCTCCAGCAGATCGAGCCACTCGGTCAGCAACTCCATGCGGGATTCGAGGAAATAGGTCGCGAGGATCTCCTCGGCCAACCCACTCGCCGCGACCCGGGCCAGGGCTCGGCGGACCATCTGCGCGCGCCGTTCCGGGGCCAGCTTCATGATGAAACGCGGCCGGGCTTTCATGACCGCACCGGCCGCAGCCAGGGCCTGGGTATAGGCGGCGGGCGTGCTCTCGCGAATCCGCTCCAAGAGTTCGGTCGCCCGCTCAGGGCTCATGCGTGCGAAGACCTGATATGCCTTCATTTCGTTCCCCCAGGTTCAGCGCTGACAATGCGTTCGGCGGCACGAACGGGCTCGGCGTTGTAGCAGCCATGGAGCGCTGCTGCGATGGTAAGGACCAGGCCCGCGGCGAGCCCGGTGTGGAGCCCCGTGATCTCGACGGGAATCCCGAGAACGACATTGAGGATGCCCACCAACATCTGGGCCAGCCCAAGCAAGGCGGCGAGCATCGTGATTCGACCGACCCGATTCACCTTCCGGCTCCGCCAGGCCACGGCAATCAACGCCACGACCAGGGCGTAGCCGGTCATGCGGTGAAAGAGATGCATGCCCACGCTGCCTCGCCAGGAAGGGAACCAACGACCGCCGTTGCAGGTGGGCCACTCCGGGCAGGCCAGCCCCGCGTAGCCCGATGAAACCAGGCCGCCGAAGATCAGCTGCACCCCCAGCAGGATCGCGATTCCCCAGACGGCCCGCCGGATGCCTGGCGCCACTGGGCCGAGGGTCTTGCCTCCTGCGTGGTCCCAAAGGCGAAGGGCGAGCACGAGTAACGACGCATTGAAGGCGTTTCCGACCAGCAAGTGGGAGGTCACGCTCCAGCGGGCCAGGAGCTGCCAGACGGTCGACGCGCCGAGAAACACCTGCATCGCGAGCAACACGGCGCTGAGCACCAGGAGCTTCACGGAAGGCCCGCGGGTCGCCGGCCGCCACAGGATGGCGGTGGCCAGAGCCAGGAAGATCAGGCCCACACTGCCGGCCAGGAGCCGATGGCTCCATTCGAAAGCGATCTTCAGGTCGAACTCCGGGACGGCCTGCCCAAAGCAGAGGGGCCAATCCGGGCAGGCCAAGCCGGCACCGTTGGCTCGAACGAGGGCGCCCAGGACGATCAGCAAACTGGTGATGGCAACCAGGCTGGCGACGCCCAAGGCCAGGGCTGAACTTCGAGGGAGCGTCTGCATGAGGGAGGGCGTACGGTAGGGGATGCCCCCAGGCCAGCAATATGGATAGAGGATTCACCCCGGGGGAAATCTCGATCGTGGGCCTGAACTGACCGCTTGGTTGGGGCTCTTTCACTTCAGTCGATCTCCAAGGCCGCCGATGACATGGAGCAATGAGCGCCTTGACCTCCCCGATGCCGCCCAAAGACGATCCGCGCCATCTGCGCGGCCTGTTTGATCGAGCCACCGAACTGGCCCAGCAGCATGGCGTGACCTCCGTGTTCGTGGGGATCGCCGGCGACGAAACCGATCTGCTCGCCCCCGAGTTCATCGACTACGTCGAGAGCGCGTTGCGGGTGGAGGATTGGGTGTTCCGGCTGTTGCGGGGTAGGGCAGTGCTGCTCCTGGCCGATGTGAATCAGGCCAAGGCCGCCTCGGTCCTCGAGCGGATCCGCGACGAGTTCACTGCAGAGTTCGCGCCACGCGACGGATTCGAAGTGGCGCTTGGCTACTACGAGGTCGTGCCCGGGCCGACCGCCGCGATGGCAAAGAAGATCCTGCCAGTGATCTTCGAACCGGTCGACTAGTCCCTTGTCACACCAAAAGCTGGGGGTAGAGTCGTCGCAGTTTCACGCGGGCTTGTTGGGTCGTGAATTGCCAGTCGACGCCCTTCGTCGTTCGGTTGCGATCGTCTTGCCAGGCTTGGACTTGGCGCGTGAG
>JAAETT010000250.1 GCA_024228115.1 bacterium | reverse complement strand
TCTTCCCGCTCTTGCGGATCAGCTCCACGACCTCGGCCTTGTATTCATCTGTGAACGATCGACGCTTCCGTTTTCCCATGACACACTCCTACCGCACTTTCGTGCGATCCGGGGTGTCCACGAGACCGGGGCAAGCTCACCCCCGGTCGCCAGCAGCCTGTGTGTCACGCCGCTCGCCGCCGACGAGCCCCTCTGCAACCCCTCGGATGTCGAGTCGATCTGGACGACGAGCCACCGCGGCAGCTACGCCCAGGCGTCATCACCCGCCCCGGCGCCCGTTCCCGGCGTTCCTATCACGGCCGAGCACGTCGTGGTGCCCGGCACACCCATCGCGCTCGGCTTCTCGAAGCCCTACGCGAGCGGCGAAGTCGCAGTCTGGGGAACGCCGCTCGGGCTGAACGGCGAAGTCATCAAGCTGAGCCACGATCCCTTCGAGATCGTCGACGTCTACGTCCCGGCCGAGCGCGAGCCCGCCCCGCCCACCTACTCGCTCGGCATCAGCGGCGCATACAACGCCGTGGATCGCGATGGCCGGCTGATCGTGGGACGGAGGCGCTTCATCGAGGTCTACGAGGACGCAGTGCCGAGCGACCCCGCCTCCCCGATCGCGCTGAACAAGCGCGAGTTCCTACCCGACTCGTTCTTCTGCCGCGCCAGCGACGTGGTGGCCGGCATGGTGCTGACCTACGACGATCACCTCGCTTTCATCACAGAGCAGTCCGTACTCGGCGTGATCCCGCGCGACCCCGCCCTCATGACGGCGGACCGCCTCGTGTCGGCCTCGCTGAACGGAGACGACTGCGAGGACGCGGCAGTCGACGACGCCGACCTCGAGACCGTGTCGAACAGCATCGCGGCGGACGAGAACGGCGGCATCTACGTCGTGACCAGCGATGCGATGTACAAGTTCCACTTCGACGGCACCACGCTCTCGCAGGTGTGGCGAGCGGAGTACGAGGCCGGCGATGATCAGGCGTCGATCCGGCTCGGCAGGGGCTCGGGCTCCACGCCGAGCCTGATGGGTACACGCGCGGGCGACGACCGCTTCGTCGTCATCACGGACGGGCAGGATCTGATGCACGTGGTGCTGATGTGGCGCGACGAGATCCCCGAGGACTGGGGGCCCATCGCGCCCGGAAAGGACCGCCGGATCGCCTGCGAAAACCCGGTCACCTTCGGCGATTCCACGGCAACCACGTCACTCTCCGAGCAGTCGGTGCTGGTACGGGGATACTCGACGGTGGTGGTGAACAACCAGCTGGCGGACGACTCCATCTTCGACGGCCTGCCGGGCATCCTGCGCAACCTCTTCGCGGCCTTCGAAGGTGGCAACCCGGACCAGGCGCCGCGCGGCCTGGAGCGGATCGACTGGGATCCCGAGAGCAGGACTTGCCGTAGCGTCTGGGCGAACGCCACGGTCAGCATTCCCAACGGCATTCCGACCATGAGCCAGGCCAGCGGCATGATCTACGGCATCGGCCTGCAGGACGCCCTCTTTGGCCTCGAGGGCGTCGACTTCGAGACGGGCGCGAGCGCGCTCTTCGTTCCGGGTGACGCCACCGTCTGCCCGCAGCAGGTATTCGACAACATGAGCCCAGTGATCGCGGCGCTCGTCGGCCCGGTGCTCGAGCGCCTGCCCCAGAGCTGCGAGAACTCCTTCTACGCCGGCACCACGGTAGGGCCCGACGGTGCGATCTACACGGGAACTTGGGGCGGCGTCTCCAAGTACACGCCCGCCACCACGACGCCGGCGCCGCCCCTCGACCGGGCGGACGCCGGTTTCGACCAGGGCAGCGACCTCGTGGAGCGCGCGCTCGCCGAGCTGCCCGGTGACGCCGCGCGCGCCGCCCACTGGAGCGAGCGCGGCGCCCTGCAGCTGAACGCCACCGTCGCCGCGTTACGTACCGCCATCGCGGAGGGCGACGGTGGGATCCTGCGGCTCTGGCAGACGGGGCTGGCCGACCACTCGCGCCGTGAGCTGCGGCGTGCGCAGGGTCTGCTCGAGGCGCCCGACGCCACCCCCTCGGAGCTCGACCGGGCGGAGCGCATCCTCGAGCGTGTCTCGCTTCGCCTCGCCCTCGCCGGGAGGCTCTGAGCGCGACGACAGGCGAGGCGGAGTCCCCTCCCGCTTGGTCGTGCCGCCCAATGGGCCTCCAAGTAGCAACGGACCCACGGACTCCCCTGTGGGACTTGACAAGCCATCCCCTTGTCGGACATGGAACCCCTGTTGGAGTTCCTCTGCCTATCCGGTTCGCTCCGCCGTGACAACCACGGTCACAGGCGGAGCGAACCAGATAGGCAGAGAATTTCCTATCATTGCGCCGGGGCGAAGAATTGGCGGACTACGGAGCGTTGGGGGCCTACGTGCAGACGAGCCTCTTCCTCACCGGAGAGCAACGATGCTATGTCCGCGCTTCGGGCAGGTGGGGCCGCATCGTGCCGGAAAAGGAGATCGACTGGGGCCAGCGGCAGCTCGGAGCCTTCGAGGTCGCCGCGCGGTTCTCCCATCTCGACCTCAACGACGGCGACGCCCGGGGCGGGTGCCAGGCCAATGTGACGCTGGGTCTCAACTGGTACGCTCTCTCGAGCGTCGGGCTCGGCCTGAACGCCATCTGGGGCCACGTGCCCGGCGACGGCGGAGACGTCCTGATCGGGCAGGCCCGCCTGCAGATCGACTTCTGAGGTCGCGATGGTGCGATCCCTGGCAGTTCTGACCGCCACCGTCCTCGCAGCGTTTGCGGGAGGAATGCCGTCGCATGCGCAGCCCGAACCCGAGATTCGCATCGGGCGCAAGGCCATTCCCGCGGCCGTTGCCGCCATCGACCAGGCACGCAGCTCCCTCGACGCCTCGCTCTACAAGTTCGACGAGCCGAACCTGCTCGCCGCAGTGGAGCGCGCCCTCAAGCGCGGCGTGCGCGTCCGGATCGTCGCCGACGAGGCGAATGCAAAGCCCCGAAGCCTGGTGGGCCTCGCGGAACAGGCCGGGGCCGAGGTGCGACGCTGGCCGCTCGGGCAGGGCAAGCTCCATGCGAAGCTGATGATCCTGGACGGAGAGCGCGCGGTCACGGGCTCCTTCAACTGGACGCGGTCGGCAGCCCGGTCCAACGTCGAACTGCTGATCGATTTCCGCGAGCCCGGAACGGTGAAGCGGCTCGCCCAGGCCTTCGAATCCCTGTGGGACAGGGCAAGACCGAGCCGCTAGCGCGCGAAGGGCCCCCAGGAGCCGTCACAGGGCGAGCCCGACCCGGCCGGCGGGTGCTCGGGCCAACGGATCTCCTGACCGTCCCAGGTCGGGAACGTTTCGAGCATCTCCCAGACCGCGGGGGCGCACTGGGGGTCCAGGTCCAGCGGCTCACGCGCCAGTGCGCGCGGCTCCTTGCGCGTGTGGATGCGGATCGGGGTGCGGCCGATCAGGCGGTTCTCCTCGAACGGGGGCGGCTGGATCGTGGCGTCGATCGAGACCTGCTTGCGGCCGAGCTGCTGGTGGAGGACGACCAGCAGGGTCGGGTCGTACCCGCCTCCGCGACGGTAGGACGCTTCCCCCAGCGACTCGGTGAGCAGACGCAGGCGTACCTCGGGGTCGTCGGCCTCGCGGGCCGCGGCGATGCGCTCGACCACCCGCTCCGCTCGCAGGATTGGCGGCAGCAGGCGAGCGGGCAGCCGGTAGCGCCCGCGGAAGCGTCGAGGACCCCGACCAGCCAGGCTCGCTCGGTGGCCTTCCAGCTCGCCCCGATGAATCCCGAGCGCGGCGGCGAGATCGGTCCAGAAACGCTCGAGATCGAGCTCGCCGAGTCGCTCCACCGCCTTGCGCGAGTAGCCGATCCGCACCTTCACCTCCAGGTCGCCCCAACGGCCGTTGTAGCTGTGGAGCGACGGGCGCAAGGTGGGCTCGTCGCGGCGCGCCAGCCCGTCGATGAAGCCCAGATAGGCGTCCCCGAGCTCGGCGTCGTAGGTATCGCGATCGCGCTGGTAGTAGGTGGACACGATCGCCGGAGTGAGTTCGCGCTTCGTCCCCCCCGCCGTGAACGTCGACCGGATCACGTGCCGGAAATCCTCCCCCCAGTCGAGGAAGGCCCAGTAGCCCGAGGCGTCACGGCGCAGCTGGTGGAGCGTCTCCCGGACCGTCCCCGGGGAGGAGGGATCGTGCACGGCCACGCGCTCACGACGCCAGCTCGACCCACGTCCGAAGAAGAGTGGCACCCGGAACCAGCGCACTGCCCGGTCGAAGGCGGAGGAGAGCGGGAGCGGCGAACGCAGCGTCTCCAGCGCGCCGAAGTCATCGTCCCGCAGGGCGCGGTCGACGGCTCCCGCCAGCGTGGGATCGACCTCCACCTCCTCGAAGGGGACCGTCCACAGCTCCCCGCGCAGGGAGCCCTCGTCCCGCTCGCTCCGGATGGCCGGGTAGTGCACGAACAGCAGGTTCAGGAACGCCTCCAGATCGCGGTGGTGGTAGTCCGACTCGTCGCGCCAGAGCCGCAGATCGCCGTCCCGGCGGGCGACCACGCTCCGGCCGAGGTTCACCCGCGAGGCCCCGCCCCGCCCACCGATCAGCGGCACCTTGCCGCTGAAGGACTCGGTGATGAAGCCGAGCCTCCCGTCGAGGTAGCTCTGGCGGATGAGCACGAACTCGTCGGGGAGTGCGCCCCGCTTCACGTCCCGGCGCACCAGGCTCATGATCCGGTCGTCTGCGAAGCGGGCCTCTCGCTCCGAAGCGGCGGGTCGCACCAGGGTGTAGGAGCGCCAGAAGGCCGTCGTGGCCCGTGCGACGAGGCCTCCACCCACCCGCAGGCCGAGCTTCACGCGATCCTGCACGAGATAGAAATCGTCGGCGCTGCGCGGGCGGGGGTTCTCGCGGACCTTCCGCTCCAGCGCGACCTGCAGCTCCAGCACCACGAACTTCGAGATCCCCGACGACTCGTCGTCGAAGATGATCGCGGGAACGGAGCCGAGCGTCCCCTGCACCGCCCCGACGCCCAGGAGCTGGATCTTCTCCAGGACGGGCCCGAACAGCAGGTCGTAGTAGTTCGCGAACTCCTTCGTCGAGCCCTCGAAGACACCCGTGACGAGCTCCCCATCGACCACCGCGCCGTCGGAGGTCGTGAGGCGGCGGTCGACCGGCAGCAGCGCGATCGGGCCCGAGGGCGTCTCCTCGCCCTCGAGGCCGAGCGTCTCGACGAGGCCGTTGCGGCGCTGGATGAGCTTCTCGACCAGCAGCTGCGCGACGGCATCGGGCCAGTCACCGAGGGCGACGGCCGCCTCGATCTGCGCCCGGGTGAGCTGGGCGATCTGGCGAACCATCCAGCGCGCGTCCGCGAAGGTGGCGTGGTTGCGAATGGTCGGAACCCAGGTGGCGTAGTAGTCGAACCGGATCCGCCTGCTGAGCGTGCGGCTCGCCACGTCCCAGGGGAAGTGCTTCAGCTGCTCACCGAAGACCCGGCCGAAGGAGTGGCCGAGATCGTGGACCATGTAGTAGAGACCGTCGGGGCCTTCCCGATCCGTTCGCAGCAGAAGCTTGTTGTTCTCACCTTCCTTGACGTCGACGTTGCCCACCCAGATGTTGAAGAGGCTGAGCCCGCGCACCTCGCGGAGCCCATCGTTGCCACCCTGCCCCCAGTACCAGGGCCCGACGCGCACGGCCTCATCCGGGTACGCGGTGAGGCTCGCCTCCCGCGCGAGCATGTAGGGACCCTGTCCGTCGCGAGTGAAGACGAAGTAGTCGTCGATGGAGAAGCTCTGGTGGGTCCGCTCGAACTCGAAGTACGAGCGCCACTCGCGTCGGATCTCCTCCTCGGTCAGGTTTCCGAGGTCCACCCGAAAGTCCTTCACGTGCTTCACGAGGTCGGCGTTGAAGCCGAGCACCGTCAGCAGGGCCCCGGTCACCGGCTCCGAGTGGATCTCGGCGCCCACCTTGAGCTTGTACTTGCGCCGCTTGCCGGCCACCTCCATCTCGACCTCGAACTTGGGCTTGGTCTGGGTGGTGCGGAGCTTCTTCAGGACGACGCGCTCGGGGAAGGGCTTCTCGAGGCCGTGGTAGACCGGCGGGCCCTCCGCGTCCGCCCGGTAGACGCGTACCACGTCGAGAGAGGCGATCCGTGGACGAGCGCGCCAGAAGGGCGAGTCGGAGGGCGGCTCGAGGCGCGACGGATCGCCGCCGTCGCGAATCAGCTGGGCGATCTCCTCCGCCTCGAGGAACTGCCCCGTCGCCGGGTCGACCAGGTTGCTCGCTTCATGGCGCGCGTCCCTTGCCTGGGTGCTTCCGGGGATCGACCAGGGGAGCACGGAGATTGCGGGAACGTGCTCGGGGAGCTGGGTGGAGAAGGCGGGGTGGCCCTCGACCATGATCGCCCGGTCGAACTCGAGGATCGCCCCCGCCAGGCGACGCGCCCCGACCGCATCCGTCTCGGCCAGCAGCGCATCGAGCCAGCCGTCCTCGCCCTCCCTCCCGAGCAGGACGTCGTAGAGCCGCACCACCTTACGCCGTTCCGCCCGGCGTCTCGAGGCCCCCCGGCCGCGGCCCCGGTCGCGCTGGTCGGCCTCGAAGATCCCGACCACCTCGCGGCGACGCTCGGCGAGGAGGGTGCGGAAGGCCTCGACCTTGGGGCTCGAGAGCCGCCCCCCGTGGAAGAACGCCGCCTCGACCTCTTCGGCCCAGCTCGGCGTGAAGGGCAGCGGAGAACTCGCGTGCGCCGCTGATGCGAGGGCCAGCGCGAGGGCGAGCGCGACTAGTCCCTTGTCACACCAAAAGCTGGGGGTAGAGTCGTCGCAGTTTCACGCGGGCTTGTTGGGTCGTGAATTGCCAGTCGACGCCCTTCGTCGTTCGGTTGCGATCGTCTTGCCAGGCTTGGACTTGGCGCGTGAGAT
>JAAETT010000249.1 GCA_024228115.1 bacterium | reverse complement strand
GCGGACGCCGACCCAGGTGCGGAATGCGATGCGCTACGTGCTTCTGAATGCTCGTAGGCACATGAAGACGAAGCCTCGGACGGCCCGAATCGATCCTGCATCCTCTGGGCGCTGGTTCGAGGGCTGGCGGCGCTCTGCCGGGGAGCTCGTCGCCCAGGCGCGGGAGCGACCTGGAGGAAACGTGGTGGCGATCGCCAACCCACATACCTGGCTCCTGGCGGAGGGCTGGCGCAAGGCCGGCCCACGCCTCGATCCGGCCGAGATCCCGGCCGCCGTCTAGCCGACCCACGGGCCAGAGCCGGCACCCGCCCTGCCTATGCGGGCCCAAGGCACCGCGCCCAACCGTTGGACACCCCGGAGCGCCTCGCAGGATCGAAGGAACCCCCGCACCCCCCGACCGATCCCCCTCAACAGCCCCGCGAAGTCCAAGTTGGCCGATCTCCTGGCCCCGGAGGCGCTACGAGAGCTCCGGGGTCTGCTCTGTGGTCTATCCCGGGTTCAAGTCCCTATCGGGTCGGCCGATGGATTCTTCGAGACGGTCGATGACTTCGGTGTCAGTGCCGCCCCCGGGTGGGGGTTGGCGCCTGCCTGCCGGAGCGCAAACGAGGTAGGCAGAGCATGAGCCTGGTCGGAAGTCTCGAGGACCTGGGCCTCGGCGACATCCTGCAGATCATCAGTCTCTCCGGTAAATCCGGGGTGCTGGTGTTGCAGGCCGATGAAGGCGAGGGGAAGATCCTCTTCGAAGAGGGTCGGATTCGTTCCGCTCTGATCCAAGGTGGTCCGACCAGCATGGCGGAGCTGCTGGAGAGCCGAAGCCTTCCCCCTGCCGATTCGGTCGCGCCCGAGGAACTCGAAGCCGGGCTTCAGGAACACGTGGAGGAATGTGTGCTGTGCATGTTCACGTGGGCCGAGGGGGAATTCAGTTTCGAGGTTGGCGCACCTACGCCACAGGAACTCGGTGGCTTCTCTCTGGACCCGGGCTTGAATCCCCAGTTCCTGGCCCTCGAAGGAACCAGGCAGGCCGACGAACGTGCGGCCGCGATGGGGCCCGTCCAGGAGGCCGCCATTGAGGAGCCACACGACGATCCCCTGCTCGAACCGATCCCGGAGCCATTGCCCGGGACCGGAGCTGAACCCGCGAACGCGCCGCAAGAACCGCCCAGGATGCCGGAAGCGGAAGAGCGTGCAACATCGTCTGAACCAGGTCCTCTTCCGCCCCTGGTGTTCGTCGATCCGGACCTTGCGGTCGTCGAATGGGCTCGCGCATCGATTCCCGAGGAATTCGACACGGCTCATCTCTTCCAGTTGACGGAGCAGGGGATCGGCCGAATCCGGCAATACCTGCGCCGGGCGGAAGTCCCGTTGGTCGTCCTCTCGGTAAGCGCATTGGCAGACCCGGTTTCGGGTGCTCGCACAGCGCTGGAAGTGGTCGAACGGCTCGTTCGGCAAGCGCCGCAGATGCGTATCCTCATGCTCGAAGAGGTCGGTCGTCCGATCGCGCCCGGCTTCGATGCTGCGACGCTGGGGCGGATCGTGAAGCCTACGCCGACCCAGCTCATGGATCCCTCGATGGTGGCCGCCGTCGAGCGCCTCGGCCAGCAACTCGCGGGCGAGATCCTGCGGGTGTGTGGGCGGGAGGTTCCGTCGGTGTCCCCGGCGGTCGAAGATCTGCGCGAGATGAGCATGCAACTCCGTGAGTCCGCCGCGTCGGGAGGCGTGCTTCCGCGGGTCATCGAATTCGCGTCACGGATCTTCGCCAGGGTCGCCTTGTTCATGATTCGCGAAGAGGAGGCGGAAGGCATTGCGCAGCACGGGCTTCCGCTTGCGGGCGGTCCCGATGATGTCGGCATCCGGGGCCAGAGTCTCCACATTTCGGAATGCGCCGGCCTTCGCAAGGTGATCGAGCATCGTGTGCCGGTTCGTCTGTCCGCTGGGGCTGAGGCCAGTCGCCTCGTGGCCGGGCTGGCGACCGATCCGCCCAGGGAGGCCTGGCTGGCCCCGATCGAGAGTGCGGACCGGGTCGTTGCCGTGGTCTACGGCGACATGCTTCCAGGGGATGACCCGATTCCGGACACGGCAGCACTCGAGGTCGTGTTGCAGCACGCTGGTCTGGCACTGGATCGTGCTGCGCTGGAACGCGCCCTCGACGAGCCCGCGTAGCTCCACCGTGTAGGCGAATTCCCGCGCTCACTGGGCAGCGCAGCGAGTCCGGGAACCCACCGCATTTTCTCAAGAAATCCCCCTCATCGGCCGATGCGGAGGCCTCACCAGAGGGCCTTCCGGGCCTGGGAGGGAATGGTGGCGCGCATCCTCATCGTTGAGGACTCCGGCACGATGCGGAGCCTGCTCGTACAGGCGCTCGAGGACCTGGATCCGGACGCCAAGATCGATGAGGCCCAGAACGGCTTCGAGGCGCTTCGCATGCTGCCGCGTGCGCGCTACGACCTGATTCTGACCGACATCAACATGCCCGACATCAATGGGCTCGAGCTGGTGTCGTTCGTCAAGGGCAACGAAGTCTACCGGGCGATTCCGCTGGTGATCGTATCCACGGAAGGATCGGACCGGGATCGCGCGAAGGGGCTCGAACTCGGCGCGAATGGATACCTGGTGAAGCCCTTCGTACCGGGTGAGCTCCAGGCGTTGGTTTCCGATCTGCTCGAGTCGGGCCGGGGAGTCTGAAAGCCCGTGGCGGCGTCGGATAAAGCGGGCGCGGGTTCGAAGGCCCAGCGCGAGTTCGTCTCGGAGGCCGAGGACATCCTCGAGCGCATGCGAGACCATCTCTCGGAGCTCGCAGAAGCCGAGGAATCTGGCACCGAGCCGGCCCCGGATCTCATCAACCGGCTCTTCCGGTCAGCTCATTCCCTGAAGGGGCTCTCGGGGATGTTCGGCCTCGAAAGCTTGAGTGAGCTGGCCCATCACCTGGAAGATCTTCTCGACGGCATGCGCATGGGTCGCGTGGCGCTCGGCGAGGACGGCCTTTCGCTCTTCGATGACGCCATCGAGATCCTCGGTGTCTCATTGGCAGAACTCCAGAGCTCGGAGATCGGCGTCAGGACGCGCGGGACCATTGCGGAATTGTTGGCGCGCATCGAGGGCTTCGGCGGGAGCGAGCCCGATTCGGACCAGGCGCTCGGAGATCTGAAGCTTTCGCCCTCGATCTTGCGCGCCCTCACCGAGTACGAGGAGCATCGGCTCCGCGACAATCTGCGACGGGGTCGCGGCATCTATGTCGTCGAGGTGGATTTCGAGATCGCCAGCTTCGAGGAAGGTCTGGCGGACGTGACGGCCGCGATCAAGGAGATCGGCGAGATCCTCTCGACGCTTCCATCGGCCGGCGAAACGCCCGATTCGCATATCCGATTCTCGCTGTTGGCCGGTACCGATCTCGAAGCCGCGGCACTCGCTGAACGATTGGAGTTGGCTCCCGAGTCCGTCGAAACGGCAATGCTCCCGCGCCCTAATTCCGTTGCCCCAGCCGCACCTTCCGCAGCCGAGCCCGTCGCAGTCGAACCCGCAGCGGTCGAAGCGGCCTCCGCCCGAGCGGAAGGGAAGGCCGCGAACCCGGAGTTGGAGCACGAGCAGGAGGATGCGTCGGAGCCGGCTTCCCTCAGGTCGATCAGTGGGACGGTTCGGGTCGACATCCGCAGGCTCGACGAGCTGATGAACCTGGTGGGTGAACTCGCCCTGCAGAAGGGTGCGCTCCACCATCTCGCGGGTCGCCTGAGCGCCGACCCTCACACCCTCCGGGAGGGAGCCGAACTCGGGAAGATCCATCGTGGCCTCGAGCGAAAGCTGTCGGAACTCCAGGCCGGTGTTCTAGAAGTGCGCATGGTGCCGTTGCGCCAGGTGTTCGACAAGCTTGCTCGGGTGGTGCGGCGCTTGCGTCTCGACCTGCACAAGGATGTTCGGCTCGAGGTTTCCGGAGTGGACACGGAACTCGACAAGCTGATCGTCGAAGAGCTGGTGGATCCGTTGATGCACCTGGTCCGAAATGCCTTCGACCATGCGATCGAGGAGCCGGCTGAACGTATTCGCCTGGGAAAGGAGGCGGAGGGGACGATCCGCCTCGAGGCGACCCAGCGCGGCAACGACGTGGTGATCCGCCTCTCTGACGACGGGCGCGGAATCGATGCCGCGCGGGTGCTCGAACGTGCCCGGGAGAAAGGGCTGGTGGGTGCGGGAGAGGAGCTTACGGAACGTGAGGCTCTCCAACTGATCTTCCATCCGGGCCTCTCGACCCGCGATGCGGTGACCGAGACCAGTGGGCGCGGAGTTGGGATGGACGTGGTCCGCTCGAACATCGCCTCCCTGGGCGGCATCGTGGATGTCGAGTCGACGCCCGGTAGCGGAACGACGATCGCCATCACCCTGCCGATCACGCTCGCCATCATTCAGGCATTGATCGTTGGGGTCGGCGAACACCTCTTTGCCGTGCCGCTGAACTCGGTGCGTGAGACCTTGCTGGTGGATCCTTCGGAGATCCAGCAGAGCGAGGGAAGCGAGCTCTTGAATTTGCGGGGCGAGCCTCTGGCCCTGCGCTGTCTGGCTCGGGAATTCGCCATTGAAGAAGGGCCTCGCGACGCAAAGATCCACGTCGTCATTCTTGGAATGGGCGACGCACGCATGGGGCTGATCGTCGACCGTCTGGACGGCCAACAGGATGCGGTGATCAAGCCGATCCAGGGGCCGATTCGTGACGTACGTGGAATTGCCGGTGCTACCGAGCTCGGCGAACAAGGTGCCGTGCTGGTCCTCGACGTTTCGGCTTTCATCGAAGAACTGGCACGCCGCGGTGTCACGTCGGCGGGTCATCGTCCAAAGCGTGGGGAGAGCGCATGACCAGCGCAACGCTTCCGGAGTCGGCCTGGGACGATCTCGCCCGTGCCGCAACCAGCCTCGGCGACGACGCGGAGACCGAGATCCTCAGCGAATTCCTCGCGTTTCCGCTCGGTGCGAATCGCTATGCGCTTCCGGTGGAGCGGATCAGGGAGATCGTGCGATTGCGGCAGATCACCCCGGTCCCCCGGGTCCCCAGGGAGATCCTCGGGATCATCTCCCTGCGCGGCGAGATCGTGCAGGTTCTCGATCTCGCTCATCTCCTTGGAGGCGTGCCCAGCCAGCCCACGCCTACATCGCGGATCGTCGTTCTACACGGCGACGAAGGCGATGCCGTGGGCCTGCTCGTAGAAAACGTCGCTTCGGTTCTGCGGGTTTCCGAGGATGCCTTCTGTGACGCTCCTGGCAGCGATACCGATTTCGTCTCAGGGCTCTGCGAGGCCGACGGGGAGTTCGTCTCCATTCTGAATCTCGAACGGGTGTTGGATCTTGGTGAGTAGCGCAATCACGATGAGCGAACGCCGGGTCGAGCTGGCTTGTTTCGAAGTCGCCGGCCAGTTGGTCGGAATCGACGTACTGCATATCCGGGAGATCGTCCGCAATCAGGAGACGACGCCTCTCCCCAAGGCACCGTGCCTGATCGAGGGGGTCATCGACCTGCGAGGCAGAGTCATACCGGTCGTCGACCTGGGGCGCGCGCTGGCCAAGGGAAGCTGCCGGGGTGCCGCGACCGCTCGAATCGCCATCGTCGAAATCGATGAGCTGGTGATGGGATTGCGAGTGGATGCTGCCGTGGATGTGCTCTCCGTCTCGTCCGGATCCATCGAAAGCCCCCCCGCTCTGGCAACGCATTCCGGTTACGACGACGTTCGCGCCGTCGTGCGTCGCAAGGACGCACCCCCGGTGATGGTGCTCGCCTTGGAGGAAATTCTGGAGAGCGTCTACCGCTCGAGCCCGCGTTGCGGGGAGGAAACGCAATGACCGAGCCGATCTTTGCGAGCGGCAGGGCGTTCCATCTTCGGTTGACGCTGCTCTGGTCCGTCATCGCGCTTCCCGGGGCGGCGCTATGCACCGGATACCTCGTAACCATCTTGATCCTCACGCCGGAGCAATGGTCCACGTTCGGCCTGGGGGTTGCGTTGGTCGCCATTGCCTTGACGGCCGTCGCCCAGACCGTGTACCGCCGACACACGTTGCCCATTCGGCAAGCGATCGATGCAGGGATCGTCCGCGATCTGACGAAAGACGAACTCGGGGACGCCTTCTCCGTGTTGGCCCGGCTCCCGTATCGAACTGTGGGCGAGGTGATGTTCAACTGGACCAGCGCAGCGCTCTTCGTTTCGCTCTTCATGGCGTTTCGGCTCGAATCGATTTCCACGTTCACGTGCCTCGTGGTTGCGGCGGCCGCATTCAGCGGCGGAACCGTCTCCGCAATTTTCACCTTCTTCGCAGTCAAGCGGATGGCGGCGCCCCTTCTGGACGCCTGGGCCCAGCAGCTACCCGATAGCGCCGAACGTGCCGAACTGATGCCTCACGTCCCGTTGGTGAGCAAGCTGGTCGTGCCGATGGTCGCGCTTTCGATGGTGACTCTCTTCTTCGCGTTGCTGCTCTCCGGCACGCTCGCGGGACGCCCCGTCGAAGCCCAGGACACGCGCGTGAAGCAGGCCTACCTGGCCTACTGCGTGGACGAGTTGGCCAAGGAAACCAACACGTTGGAGCGGTTGCGCGAGGTCGCCGTCACGTTCTCAGCGGCTCAATCGATGTTGGTGGTCGATCGCGGAACGCGTTCGATCATCGATGGGCCGGCAGATGGCCTGGAGGCTTCCGAGCTCGAGTGGCTATCCCAACGAGCGGATACCTCAGCAGGCGAGAGCACGGGCTTCGATTCCAAGAACAGCTTCGCCTGGCAGAGTCTGGATGCGCAGAACCAGAAATTGTTGGTTGCGGTCACCCCGGGCTCCGTCTTCATGTCCGACCAGGCAGGCTCGCGTCGAGCCTTCGTCACTCTCATGTGTATTGCTCTCTTCATCACGTTCCTGATGTGCCGGGTCCTGGCGAAGGATGTCAGCGCCACGACGCTGCGCCTGATCGGCCGGGCTGAGCGGGTCGCGGAAGGTGATTTCCTCAGCCAGGAGGTCGTCGAATCCGAGGACGAACTCGGCGTACTCGGACGAGCTTTCGATCGGATGGTCGGATCTTTGAGAGAGATGATCGGGCGAGTGGCCCTTGCGGCCGACGGCCTGGACCGCGCCGTTGGCGATCTAGGAGCCATCGGAAACGCCGTGGCCGGCGCGACGGATGCCCAGCGCGAAGATATCGAGCAGGCGACCGCTCAGGTGGCTTCCGTCAATCACAAGGTTTCGGAGATCACGGGCAGCGCCCAGGCGTTGAATTCCAATGTCGAGGAAGCCAGTAGTTCGATCCTGGAACTCGGAGCTGCGAGCGAGGAGCTGAATCAGACCGCAACGACCCTCAGCAGCCATGTGGAAGAAGTCGGTGGGTCGATCGAGCAGATGATCCGCAGCGTGGCGCAGGTTGGCGAAAACACGGAAGGCCTCGCCGGCGGCGTCTCCGAGACCGCGAGTTCGATGTCGGAGATGGCGGCAGCGATGACCGAGGTGGATGGCAACGCCAGCCAGGCCGCCAGCCTTTCGTCGCAAGTCGTCATGCTCTCCGAGCGAGGTCAGGAGCGAGTTCACGAGACGATCAGCGGGATGGAAGCGATTCGCGATGCCACGCAGGCTGCGGATACCGTGATCGGAAGTCTGGCTGCCCGGATGGCAGCGATCGGTGCCATCGTGAATGTGATCGACGACGTGGCCGACGAGACGAATCTGTTGGCATTGAACGCAGCGATCATCGCGGCACAGGCTGGCGATCAGGGTCGCTCGTTCTCGGTGGTCGCCGACGAAATCAAGGACCTCGCCGATCGCGTACTCACCAGCACGAAGGAGATCGGCGATCTCATTCGGGCCGTGCAGTCCGAGGCGGTCAACGCGACGGATGCGATCGGCCGCGGTACCGAGAGTGTCCTCAGCGGCGTGGAATTGGCGGCAGATGCCGGGCTCGCATTGGAGGAGATCACAGGCGCAGCGCGCGATTCCGGCGGGCGCATCGACGAGATCGTTCATGCGGTGCGGGAGCAAGCTGGCGCCGCGCGGCATGTGGCGGGTTTGATGGAGCGCGTCAGCGAGCAGGTCGACGTCATACAGGATGCGGGCCGCGAACAGGAACGAGGAAACGACGTGATGGCAAGGGGTGCCCACGTGACTCGCGATGTCGCGCAGCAGACCCAGCGAACGACCGAGGAACAATCTCGTGGGGCGGGGCGGATCCGCCATAGCATGGAGAGTATTCGCGATACGGTGGATCAGATCCACGCTGGTTTGCAGGAGCAAACCAACTCGTGTCGCTCAACGGTTTCCTTTCTGGAACAGGTCTTCGAGAGAACACGCTCGAACGAGGATTCGTCCCGTCGCCTGGGTGACGCGACACGCACATTGAGCGAACAGGCGACTGTCCTTCGCGAAGATGTGAGGCGGTTCCGGATCCAATGAAACTCGGGAGAACACGATGATTGCGGCTTGTCCGAAATGCGCAGCCCGCTACCGGATCGACAAGGAGAAGCTCGGAGAGGGGGGTGCTCGTCTTCGTTGTTCGCGTTGCGAATCCGTCTTCCGGGTGAGGCCGCCGACCGAGGCGACTGCCGGTGTCCAGGCAGATCCTCCCAAGGCGGCCGCGCCCGCAGAGAAGAAGAAGACCCAGGTCGTCGTTGCCATGCCGGACGCCGACCTCGCCAAGCAGACGGCAGACGCCCTTGGCGCCCGCGGCCTGCACTGCATGGTGGTCTTCGACGGGGTCGATGCCATGCTCGAAATCCAGCGTCAGGAGCCGGTCGCCGTGGTGTTGGCGGCAGAGCTCCCGAAGATGTTCGGCTTCCAGGTGTGCGAGATCGTGAAGCGCAACATGAGCTTGCGCGGCACCCATGTGATCCTTGCTGGAGCCGTCCACCACCCGGAGCGGTATCGCCGCTCGCCGTCAGAACTCTACGGTGCCGATTCCTACGTGGAGGTTCCCGATCTTCCGGAGGCCCTGTTCCCGATATTGGTAGAAGCTGGAGTGCTGCCGCCGGAGCCGGCGACCGTGGAGAAGCCGGCTGTTGCGCCACTTCGGCCCACGCCGAGCACGCCTGTTTCGCCACCGAAGGCGAAGCCGTCGATCGCTTCGGCGCCGGAGCCGGAGATGAACGAGGATCCCCCTTCGGCTCTCGAAGACCCGAATCAGGAATCGCTCGGGAATGCGGGACAGTTGGGTACGCCCGAAGCCGCAATCCCGAAGTCGGAACTTGCTGCGCCGCAGGAAACGCTGGCACCGGCAGCCCCGACATCAGCCGCGGCGCCTGAGGAACGCGCCCAGGCGGAGCGCCTCGCCCGAATCATCGTGTCGGATATCGTGCTCTACAACGAGGAAAAGTTTTCCGCCGCCGTTGCCGCAGGGGATGTCGCCCAGGCGATGACTGCCGAGCTCGATGAGGGCCGCGGTTTGTTCGAGCGGCGCGTCGACGAGTACGTGAGATCCAAGAATGATTTCCTCCTAGAAGAACTGTTGCGGGTTGCCCGCGCTCGGGGGATGGAGTGAGCCCCGCGGATCGCGAACATCACGGTCAGCTCCTCTCTGATCTGACGAGTTCCGACGAAGAGGTTCGTCGTCTCGCGGTCGAGCGGCTCACGACCCTTCCTCCAAACGAGGCGATTCCCGCGCTGGTTGCGCAGCTCGCAGATCCGAGCTGGCGAGTCCGGAAGGCAGCGATCGAGCGGCTCTCGGAGACGCCCGAGACTTCTGCCGCGATTCCGGCGCTGGTCGAGGCCCTGGCCGATGGGGAGAACCCGGGCAGGCGGAATGCCGCGCTGGAGGCGCTGATGCGTTGCGGCTCCTTCGCGCTTCCAGTGTTGTTCGGGGCGTGCGGGGTACCCGATATCGACGTGCGCAAACAGGCTGTCGATGCCCTGGCAGGGATCGGAGATCCCGCTGCCGTCCCGCATCTCTTGCACGTGCTTTCGGACCCGGACCCGAACGTGCGGGGCGCCGGTGCGGAAGCCCTGGGCTGTGTCGGGAACGAAGACTGTCATCCGATTCTGTTGCGTCTGGTGAGCGCGGATCCGGAGATCCTGGTTCGGCTCTCGGCATTGCGTGCCCTGGACCGATTGGAAGCCCAGGTAGACGCAGACGTCCTGCGCTCCGCATCGGAGGATTCGTTGCTTCGCGCTGCAGCCTATTCTGTGCTGGGCCACAACGATGAACCCGGTTCCGTGCAGGTGCTCCTGAAGGGCCTCGAGAGCGGCGGTCGATCGGCCCGGGAGGCGGCGCTCGAGGCTCTGGTTCGCATCTGCGCGCGCCCCGGGTGCGAGAACGAGGCGCGCGAGCGCGAGATCAAGCAGGCGATCGGTCCTGAGGGTGAGTCCTTTGCGTTCGCGAGCGCGCAGGTTCGCGTTGGCGATCTTCCGGCGCAGCTGGCGGCCGTCCAGTTGCTCGGAATGTTAGGCTACCCAGAGGCCGTCCTTCCCATGCTGGGGGCGGCGTCCGACGAAGCCCTCGCGGAGGTTGTGCTCGCGGCGCTGGAGACGATGGGCCAGGCGGTCGTGCCGCCAGTCGAGGCGGGCTTCGATGAACTCACGACTGAGGAACGGCGCATGGCCTGCCGCATCCTGGGAGCAACTCCAGGCGAAGACGGGCGCGGTGTCCTGCTGCGCGCGCTCGCTGACACGAACCATGAGGTACGTGCCGATGCTGCGCGAGCCCTGGGTCAGCACCGGGCGCTCGAGCCGGTCGCTGCCCTGATCAGCCTTCTCAGCGCGGCGGCAAGAGAGACCGGAGACTGGGGAAGCGAAGAGTTGGCAGCTTCCGCCGCCGCCCTTCAATCCATCGGGGAAGACGATTCCGTTCCGGTGGTGGAGGCGCTCGAGAATCTTCTCTTCGACGAGGGTGAGACGTTCCGGCTGGCCGCGACCGAAGTGATCGGGAACGTCGGAGACTCTCGGCAGCTGGATGTGTTGACGCGCCTTTCAGCCGATCCCTCGCCAGACGTGCGCCGCGCTGCCGTGAAGGGAATCGCGTCGGTTTCCACGTCCCCGCCTCTCGAAACATTGAGACTCTCTTTGGCGGATGAAGACGTACGCGTGAGAATCGGCGCCGCGTACGCCCTCACGGTCTCAGCCGACCCGTCCGTGATGTCCGATCTGGCACATCTGGCAGACGATCTCGATGAGCGGGCGCGTGTCGCTGCGCTTCGCGCCCTCGGGCTCTGGGCTTCAAAGCACGGGATGGAAGAAGCTCGGCCCCGGATCCTTGAGTTGGTTTCGGCGGCCATTCGGCGGGGTAGCGCGCCGGCCATGGCAGGTCTCGAAGTCCTGGACCGGCTTGGCGGCGGAAGTGCCGCGACGCTGGCAAGCACGGCGCTAGGCGCAGATGACGCAGAAGTCGTGATGGCTGCCATCGCCTGTATTGGACGTCATGCGGAGCCCCTGGCGCTCACGGAACTTCTGCCTCTTCTGGCTCACGAACATTGGGCCGTGCGGGCCCAGGTGGTCGACGTGCTGGCGGAGAGACGATCCCGCACGGCGGTCCCAGCGATTCTTCGCTGCCTGGAATCGGAGGCCGACGAATTTGTGCGCCGTGCGATCTTCAGTGCGCTGGACATCCTCGAGTAGCCATGGCGTTCGAGCGAGACGATCCTTCTCTTTCCGATGCGGAGTTCCGCATGTTCCGGGATTTCTTCCGGAGCTATTGCGGACTGCATTTCGGGGAAGATACCCGTTTCCTGCTCGAGAAGCGGTTGGCACGTCGTGTGCGGGAACTCGACCTCGGAAGCTTCTCCGCCTACCACTTCCTGCTTCGCAAGCCGGGCCAGGGCGATGCGGAGCTCGGACACGCCATCGATGCACTTACCACGAATGAGACGTACTTCTTCCGGGAGGGCTCTCAACTTCAGGCGCTCGTCGAGGAGATCATCCCCGAGGGCCTGGAGCGCCGTCGCAAAGCCGGCGGACGAACTCTGAGCATCTGGTCTGCGGGATGCTCGAGCGGCGAAGAGCCGTACTCGATCGTGATGATGGCCCAGGAGGCTGGTCTCGAGCCGGGCGAAGATTTCCGTGTCTACGCGTCGGATATCTCGGGCGCTGTCCTCCAGAAGGCTCGCCACGGTGTGTATCGACCCGCCTCGTTTCGGGAAGGCCTGGACCACCTCCAGAAGAAATATTTCACGGAGCAGGAGGGGCTATGGCGGATCTCCGACGAGATCAAACGCCATGTCGTCTTCACGCGGGTCAATCTGCTCGATCGGTCCCGCGCGGATCTGTTGGGTTCGATGGATGTGGTTCTCTGCCGGAACGTGATCATCTACTTCGATCTCGAGACCAAGCGCAACGTCGTGGAACGTTTTCACGACAAGCTACAGCCCGGCGGCTACCTGCTCCTGGGCCACGCTGAGTCCCTGATCAATGTGTCGAGCGCCTTCAGTCTCACTCACTTGAAGCGGGATATGGTCTACCGCCGCCCGCTTCCCGGTGAGGAGTTGCTCGATCCCTGGCATGCCGCGGCGCGAGCCGCGATTTCGCCGTTCGAGAGGGAGGAGGCATGAAGGCGAGCGAGCGCATCCGTGTGCTGGTGATCGACGATTCCGCCTTCACGCGAAGAAGCCTGATTCGAATGCTCGAGGGCTCGCCGCTGATCGAAGTCGCCGGCTGGGCGCGAGATGGCGAAGAAGCGCTTCGCATGGCGCTCGAGACCGATTTCGACCTGATTACGCTCGATCTCGAAATGCCCCGTATGGATGGCTTCACGTTCCTGCGCATCATCATGGCGAAGAAGCCGACGCCAGTGATCGTGGTGAGTGGTCGTTCGGGGGATCAGGACGTCTTTCGGGCTCTCGATCTGGGCGCGGTGGATTTTCTCGCGAAGCCGACCCTACGCGCGAGTCCCGAACTCCAGACGATCGAGCGGGAGCTGATCCGCAAAGTCCACGCCATCCGGCAACTTCGCATCGACAAGGTGCAAGAACGCATCGGGGCCACACCAGCGGCTGCTGCGCCGAGTGCCGGGTCGGACGGCACCCCGCGGGTCGTGGCGATTGGTGCCTCGACCGGTGGTCCGGCGGCGTTGATGCAGCTGTTCAGCGCATTCACCGTCCCCCCTGCTTGTGGCTTCATCGTTTCCCAGCACATGCCGAAAGGCTTTACCCAGAGCTTCGCGGCCCGCATCGACCGCCTGACCGCCTTTCGGGCCCAGGAAGCCGAGACGGGCAGCAGCATCGAGGAGGGTACGATCTTGGTTGCACCCGGTGGAAGCCATCTCGAGTTCGAAAACCATGCCGGAATTCCGCAGGCGGTCGTCGTGCCTTCTGCGCCCGGCGACAAATACGCTCCGGCAGTCGATCGCATGTTCTCTTCGGCCGCCAAGCATTTCGGATCGGACCTCCTGGGCGTCGTTCTCACCGGCATGGGCGACGACGGTCGTCGGGGTGCCCTCGAGATCCGCGAGGCCGGCGGGTGCGTCTTCGCCGAATCCGAGGAGACGGCAGTGATCTTTGGAATGCCGCAGCAGGTGATTCGCGCAGGGGCCGCCGACCTCGTGGCGCCGCTGGGAGAGATCCCCGCCTTGATCCAATCCGGTGGAAGGGATTAGAGAAGGTCCGACCATGAGCAATGACGTGTTCGATCGAGCCGACGAAGTGCTTGGCCTGTTTCGCCGGGGTGCTGAATTCACCCGTGAGATCCTGGAGCAGAACAAATCGCTTCGCGAACGTCTGGCCAACGTCCAGTCGCATCAGCAGGACGCCGCCAAGGACAACGGCGAATGGGACAAGTTGCGCTCCCAGTTGCTGGAACGAATCGAGGGCTTGGAGACTGAAAACCATGACGTCATCGAGCGTGTGGCTGCGCTCGAGGACGAGAACCAGCAATTCGCCAATCGACATCTTGAGATCGAAGAGGAGAACAACTCTCTCGCGAACCTCTACGTGGCGAGCTTCCAACTCCACTCGACATTGGATCTATCCGAAGTCTTCAGGATCGTGATCGAGATCGTGATCAACCTGATTGGTGCTGAGGTTTTTGCGGTCTACGTCCTCGACGAGAAGAGCGGGGCACTGGAGCCGGTAGCGTCGGAGGGAGCAGAGCTCGGGGATGTGCCCGCCGTGCACCTTGGACAAGGCCTGGTCGGTTGCTCTGTTGCGGAAGGCGAGACCGCCTTCGGAGAATCGGACGATTCGAGCGATTGGTCGCGGCCGCTCGTATCGATCCCCCTGCGCGTGGATGATCGGGCCATCGGAGCCATCGCGATCTTCAGATTGCTTTCCCAGAAGACGGAGTTCACCCCGCTGGACCACGAGTTGTTCACCTTGTTGGCTGGACATGCGGCCACCGCGATCTTCGCGGCTCAGCTGTTCTCCGACTCCGAGCGCAAGCTCAACACCATTCAAGGGTTCATCGACCTGCTCACGAAGTAGCTCGCTTGCGCATGCCGGAGCGGGAGGAAGCCATGGAACGTCGAAATAGGATCTTGATCGTCGAAGACAGCCCGACCATGCGTCAGCTACTGGTGTTTGCGTTGAAGCGATTGCGCAATACCGACATCACCGAAGCTCAAGACGGGATGGATGGCCTGCGCAAGGTCACGGCGGACGACTACGATCTGGCTCTCGTCGATATCAACATGCCGGTGATGGATGGGCTGAAGCTGATCAGCTTGATCCGCGACGAGGAGAGCCTCAAGGACATGCCGATCGTCGTGATCACCACCGAGGGTGCTGACGAGGATCGCGAACGAGCCCTCGCCCTGGGTGCCAACGAGTACCTCACGAAGCCGATCCAGGCGAACAAGGTCCTCCAGGTCGCGCGGGGATTGTTGAAGACGGAACCTTCGTCCAGCTAGTTCTTCATCGAGTCCCTGACAGGATCGACAGGGCTCTCGCCGCAGGCGGGCCGAGTGGTTGGCTGGCTCCCCGGTAGCGACCTGATGAGGGGAGTTGGGCGAGACGCAGGCCGTCCTCCGATCCTGCGGTGCCCTGATCCAGCCGCGAAGGGCAAGGCTCGGCGGGCCGGAACTCCGCTGGCGGCGGGCGGATCTGGGCTGGGCTGGCTATACCAAGCGCGATGGCGGGCGTCTCGTCGCGGATCCTGGGGCTGGTGCTCCTCGCAACACTCTTCTGGGGGTGCGGGTACGAGCTCGTGCGCTACGCGGAGCCGCCGGGAGACGCGCGGCGGATCGCATTGCAGCCGCTTCTCAACGATTCGCTGGAGCCGGGGATCGACACGCTCCTCCTGGATGCCTTCCACCGGGAGTTCCTGCGGCGAGGTGGCCTCCGCATCGTCGAGGATCCCGAGACCGCGGATCTGATCGTCGGCGGGGTGATCGAGAGCCTCGACTCCGGTGGGCGGAGTTTCTCATCCATCCAGTTCGCTCTGGAATACCAACTGCGGCTTCGGCTCGAGCTCGTGGTGACCCGCCCGGATGGAACTCCGGTTCCGCTCGATGGGCGGGCTTTCAACGAGTCCGAGATCTACCTCTCCAGCGCCGATCTCGAGGTCACGCGCACGAACCGGGAGGAGGCGCTACGACGTCTCGCCGGGGTGTTTGCGACTCGTCTCCACGACGCTCTCTACGAGCGCATCCGACCTTGAGCCCGCCTGCACGGGCGAGCCAGCGTGGCGGCGAGCTTTCGGTGCAGACCTTGCGGAAGGAGATTTCGGATGGGCGGCTGCGCTCGGCCTATCTGTTGGGCGGAAGCGAAGCCCTGCTGCGCGACGACGCGCTGGCCGCGCTTCGCGAGGCTGCTCTCGAGGGAGGGGCTGGCGATTTCAATTTCGATCGCCTCGATGGCGAGTCGGCCAAGCCCGCGGATCTGATCGACGCGGTGCATTCTCTTCCGGTCATGGCTCCGCGCCGGCTCGTCTGGCTGCGAGAGCCGGAAGGCAAACGCGGCAAGGGGCTGGGCGACACACTGGTCGATCTCCTCCCGGCGCTCGCCGAGCGGGAAGACGTGGTGTTGGTGGTGACCGCAAGCCAGCTCGACCGGCGTTCCCGCTGGGTCAAGGCCTTCAAGGATCCAGCTGTCCTTGTCGATTGTCAGCCGCCTCCGGCAGGGAAGGGGCTGGTTGCCTGGATTCGTGAGGAGGCGAAGAGCCAGGGTGTTTCCCTCGACGGGGACGCAGCCCAGGCTCTGGCCGAGGTCACGGGCCCCCAGCTGTTGCTGCTGCGCCACGAGGTCGAGAAGGCCGCTCTCTACGCTGGGCCGGGTGAGAAGGTGACCCGCTCTCATGTGCTCGGCACCGCGAGTGATGTGGCTGAGGATCCGATCTGGGACCTCACGGATGCGATCGGAGAAGGCCGGACCGCCGATGCGATGGTCGTGCTCCACCGGTTGGGCGGGGCTGGTGCGCCGCCGCCGGTGCTCTTGGCTTCACTCGCCGGACACTTCCGCAAGCTCGTACGGGCGCGCGCTGGCGAGGCGCCGCGGGGCCATCCCTTCGCGGTGAAGAAGATCCAGCGGCAAGCCTCCCGCTACACCGCCCCGCGTCTGCGCGCCTGTCTCGACGCCATCCACGACGTCGACGAGATCTTGAAGGGGCAGGGCAATCTCGACCCCACCCTCGCGATGCAGCGCCTCGTTCTCGGCCTTTCGGCCTAGGCGCTCCAGCAAAGGGGGGCCCGGCCATGGCCCGCGCAGGATCGGCGGAAGATCCGAGGGCGTCGCCTCAGGCGAGTTTGCCGACTGCCTTTGCCAACCGCGATACGTTGCGGCTGGCGGTCTCGCGCTTGATGACGCCCTTGCTGGCCGCCTTGCGGAGGGTCTTCTCGGCGTCGCGGAGCCGGGTCTTGGCATCGGTCGCGTTGCCATCGCTGATCGCGCTTCGCAACGCCTTCACGGAAGTGCGGACCTCGCTACGTACCCCGCGATTGCGATCGCGGCGCTTGAGCGATTGTCGGACACGTTTCTCTGCGGACTTGTGATTCGCCAACGGGTACTCCCTGGGAGGGCGCGCAGCATAGGCAAATCCCACAGGCACCGCCCGGGGGGCTGCTCAAGGCCTTCAGGGTCGTCCCGTGATCGGCCGATACCCAAAGGCGAACCCGCCGAGGTGCCTTTCGTTGGTTTGGATACGCGGCGCGATCGTCGTCGGCTGTTGGCTCGGGATGCTGGTGCTTCCCGGAGTGGCGTTCTCTGCCACTCCGGAGGTGGGGGACGTACGCCCGGAGACCGCTGTCTCGGAATCCACGACAAGTGCACCTCCCCCGGGGGACATGCCTGCCGATCCGATTCTGCAGAAGCTCAGCGCGGCGTGGGCGATCCCGGCGGCAGGGCTCGGCGAGCGGGTCGAGCGTCTCCAAAAAGCCGGGGCCGCGCTCGGCCTCGGGAATCTCGAGGGCCCAGCCCAGGCCCTGCTCTTCGATGACGTAGGCACCGACTATGAACGAGCCCAGGCGGCCAGGGCGTTGGCTCCAGAGTTACCGGCGGCGCAGGCTGCGATGGCCCGCGCAGCCTGGGCGGAAGGCGAGCCCGGAACGGCCTGGCGGGCGCTTCTCCAGGCGACTGGCGCGATTGGCCGACACGTCGAATCCCGCAGCTGGCTCGGCCTGTTTGCCTGGCACGCGGTCTGGTGGGCGGCCTTGACTGCGGGCGCCGGCTTTCTACTGCTCGCCCTCGCCGTCGCTCTGCCATCGGTGACACGGCGGCTCGGAGCTGTCGCACCGGGCCTGCCCGCTGCAGCGCGCCTGGCAATACTCGGCAGCTTGCTCCTGTTGCCGGCCGCCTTTGGCGAAGGTCTGCTCGGCGTGTTCCTGGCGGCCGCTGCGCTTGCGGCGGTGAAGGGAGGCGGTACCCAACGGTTGGCACTTGCGGCGGCGGGTCTCCTCACACTTGCGGCGGTCTTCCCTTTGCTCGATGTCGCGGCAGGCGCCCGGGTCGATCTCTCGCGGCAGGCGACGCTGTCTGCATCCCAGCAAGTCGAACGCGGAGTGGCTTCTCCCGTCGAACGGGCACGGGTCGCCGAACTGGCTTGGGTCGATGCGGCGGCAGGCCGCGCACGCGCCCTCGCGGAACGTCGCGCTGGGGCCCACGCGACGGCGGATGCGCGCTTCGCCAAATGGATGGAAGGTGCCGGCCCCGAGGCTCTTGCCAACGCAGCGACAGCGAGCTTTGCGTTGGGAGATCGGAAGGAGGCCGTCAGCCTGCTCGAACGAGCTGCGAAAGGCGCCGGCGACCCAATCATCTGGTTCAACCTGTCCCAGGCCTACGGCGGTATCGTGGCAATCGAGCGCCAGAATACAGCGCTCTCCAAGGCCCAGGCGTTGGATGCCGACCGTACCCACCAACTCGTGGCCCGCTTCGGACCCGGTCAGATGGTGGACCGGCCGCTGCGACCGCGGGCCCCGGGTCCGGTGGCTTTCGCCTCACTCGAAGCGGGCGAAGGTGTTTCGTCGCAGGGGGTGGCCGCCAGCCTCCGCCGCAGGATCGCCCCGGGCCATCTGGGTCACAGACCGGCGACCGCAGCCGTCGCATTGTTGGCGGCCCTCGTGCTGGGATCGTTGGCTGGCGGACTCCTCGAGCGAGCGGGCCAGGGTGAGGCGGATCTCCGCACGCGGATCGCCGAACTGATCGAGAATCGCCGGGGGGATGCCACGGAGCGACTTCAGCACCTCGCCGAGCTGCGTCGAAGAGAGGCCTTCCAGGCTCGGGCCGAGAGCTTCTTCCAATTCCTCGTGCCCGGTGCGGCCGGGCTGCTGGGCGGGCGGCCGATGCTGGCCTGGGCGGGATTCCTGTGGGCGGCGATCTTCCTGAGCCTTGCGTTCATCGGAGGAAGCCTCCCGGCGCAACCCCTGGCACTCGGCTGCTGGCCGGAGCTCGTGTTGCCGTTCCTTCTCATCGTGGGCTTCGTCGGGCATCTCGGCTTGATCCATCTCGCCGTCCGGCTTCAGGAGCGTGTCTGATATGTCCGTTGCTCTACACGGCAACCTGCGCGATTTCGGGATCGGCGAGGTCTTCCAGCTGATCGGTCAACAACAGAAGACCGGGATGTTGGCAGTGGACGGCGACGCCGGCGGGCTGCGAATCGCATTCGACGGTGGCAGTGTCGTGTGGGCAGAGAGCGCAGGCGCCTATGAAGGGGCGGCCCTCGGCGACATGCTGGTTCGGGTCGGGCTGATCCGTCCGGAGCGTCGGGCCGTGCTCGAGGGCGAGGTTGCAGGCTCGGAAAGGAGTCTCGGCGATCTCGTGATCGAGGGTGGTGAGGTGTCCGCAGAAGTCATCCAGGAGATCACCGATCTCGTCACCGCCGACACGATCTTTGCACTGTTGCGCTGGCGAAGCGGCTCGTTCCACTTCACGTCTCAACCGGTCTTCCATGACCGCGTCCCCGCGGATCTGCTTCCAGCGGAGCAGATCTTGATGGACGGCCTGCGCATGGTGGACGAGTGGCGCACGCTGGATCCTGTCGCCACGGGCGCCGACGGCGTTTTCAGGCGTACGGGCAGTTTCGAACCGTATCGCGAAGCCTATTCTGGTGAAGCTCCGGAGCGGCTGGCAGCGGCCGAGCGGCTCTTCCTGCTGATCGACGGGCGGCTGCAGGTTCGCAGGGCGATCGATCTGTCTCGGCTCGGCGAGTTCGAGGGGGCGCGCCTGCTTTCCCGGCTTCGAAAGCTGGGAGCGATCGAGCCGCTCTCCGAGGAAGAGCTGGTGCGGGCACGCGGTCGCACCCAGGTCCGGCCCCGTTCGGGGGCATTTCGGTTCGATGCTGGGCGCCTGCTCGCCATTCTCGCCTATGCCGCCCTGGCGCTGGTCGTCTGGCAGGCGGCCCGGCCGGCGCCGCCTGCTGGGAGCTACCTGGGCGGCGATCCGGTGGCACAGGCCGACGCGGCCCATGAGGCGCTGCGGCTGCGGCAATCTGCCCTGGCCTTCAGGTATGCCCGCGGCCGCTGGCCGAGTCAGGTATCCGACCTCGAAGAGCTTCGAGGGGCGACCAGGATGGCGGGGATCGAAGCCGATTCGTATTATTTCCGACGACGCGACGACGGCGTCGTGGCGCTCGCACCCGAGCGCTGAGCCCGCTCGTCGTTCCACGGAGGAAGCCCCTGAACGATCAGGACGCCAGCAGCCGCCAGACCCTGGTCTTCGACGACAACCACCTGGCCGCTGCCCTCTACGGAGAGCGCGAACGTACCCTGCGCATCCTGGAACAGGATCTTGGCATCCAGGCCCGTGCCCGTGGCAATCAGGTGAAGCTGATCGGCGCGGAAGCCGAAGTGCGCATTGGCCGTCAGGTGCTCGAGGAACTCTACGCGCTCCTGCGCGAGGGCCAGCCCGTGAAGCCGCGCGATGTGCGAAGTGCCGTCCAGATGTTGGCCAAGGAGCCCGGCGTGCGGCTCCAGGACGTCTACCAGGATGTGCTCGCGAGTGTCGGCGGACGCCGGCGCATCGCGGCCAAGAACCTTTCGCAACGCCGCTACGTCGAGCTGATGGGCAAGCACGACGTGGTGTTCTCGACGGGGCCGGCCGGGACCGGCAAGACCTATCTGGCGATGGCGATGGCGATCGCTGCGCTCAATCGTCACGAGGTGGCGCGTGTCGTGCTCACACGTCCTGCCGTCGAGGCAGGTGAGAAGCTCGGATTCCTGCCGGGCTCGATGGCGGAGAAGGTGCATCCCTACCTACGCCCTCTCTATGACGCGCTCCACGACATGATGGATTTCGACAAGGCGGGACGCTTGATCGAGCGCGACGTGATCGAGGTCGCGCCTCTGGCGTTCATGCGCGGCCGCACCCTGAACGATTCCTTCGTGATCCTCGACGAAGCCCAGAACACCACGCCGGAGCAGATGAAGATGTTCCTCACCCGGCTGGGCTTCGAATCGAAGGCCGTGATCACCGGGGACACCACCCAGATCGATCTTCCCTCCGACCGGCCGAGCGGGTTGGTGGATGCGATGCGGGTGCTGCACGGGACCAGCGGCATCGGCTTCCATCAGTTCACGGAGGCAGATGTCGTGCGGCATCGGCTGGTTCAGTCGATCGTTCGCGCCTACGACCGCAAGGACCGTGCTGCCAAGGAAGCGCGGGACAACAACTCTGGTGATTCGGCGTCCGGCGCCTCCGGTGATTCGGCGTCCGATGCCTCTCGTGAGTCGAATTCCGACACCGGAGAGTGACAGGGTGCCGGTCCACGTATCCGGGCCGCCTCCCGAGGTGGATGCACAGGCATTCGATACGGAGGGCTTCATTCGGCGGGCCGAACGATTGCTCGGAGCGCTCGAAGTTCCGGACGCGGAGCTGTCGATCTCGTTGGTTGGTGATCAGGCCATGGCCGAGATGAACCAGCGCTTTCGCGGGCGCGACGGCCCCACCGACGTGCTCTCTTTCTCCCTACTGGAGGGGGAGCATGCCGAGCATCGCGGTGGAATGTTGGGCGACGTGGTACTCGACGTCGATGTCGCAGGTCGCCAGGCAGACTCCTTGGGACATAGCCTCGACGAGGAGCTGCTGCGCCTGCTGATCCACGGTGCCCTCCACCTGCTGGGTTTCGACCACGAGCTCGAGGAAGACGCCACCGTCATGGAGGCGCGAGAGCGCGAACTCCGGGTGTATCTCAGCCGGTGAGCTCCAAGGATCGGAAGTTGAAATTCCAGAGGCCGGAAGCAGCGACCCGATGAGCCGACGCGCACGCCTGGCTTGGGTATTGCTGCACGTGGGCGTGACCTTTCTCGCCTTCCCCCAGCCATGGGGCGACGGCTCCATCGATCTGGGGCCCGTGCTTGCCTACGCCGTTCCGCTGACGGCACTTCTCGCTCTGCGGGGTCTTTCCGTTCGCCACGCGGCCATGCTCGGCTTCGTGCAAGGCAACCTGGCCCTGGCCGCTGTGATTCATTGGTTCTTCGTCGTGACCCACCACTACGGGCACGCGCCGTTCGTCATCGGTCTCCTTGCACCGCTCGCCGGAGCGGCCTACGGCGGGCTCTTCCAGGCCGTCTGGGCGGGCGGTTTCGCCTTCCTGGCGCGACGCGGTGCGGTTTCGATCTGGGTTCTCGCCGCGCTCTGGGCCGCCCTCGATCATGGTCGCTCGTTCTTTCTCGGCGGGTTTACGTGGGGGACCCTTGGCTACGCCCAACACGGGAGCCCGCTGCTGGCCCTGGCACCCTGGACCGGTGTCTTCGGTCTGTCCTTCGTTACGGTCGTAGCGAGCCTGGGGCTCTTCGCTTGCCTCGCACCGGCAAGGGCCGGCGAGTTCGGCCTGGGCGGTCGGCGCTCGGGGGCGACGGTGCTCGGGGCGGTTCTGCTCGGGGCGGTAGCGGCGTGGGCGGTCTGGCCCAACCCTCCCGAGGAAGAGACGGTGTCGGTCGCCGTTCTGCAGGGCAACATCGAGCAGGGTGTGAAGTGGTCGCCGGATTGGGCCGAACGAACGTTGGCGATCTACGACGGGCTCACCCGGCAGGCCGCCGAGCAGGGCGCGGCGCTGGTGGTCTGGCCGGAGACCGCGGTGCCTGGCTCGCCGGATGGCGACCCCGAGCTGATGGAACGGCTCCAGGCCCTGGCCGAGGAGACTGGGACCACGCTCATCGTTGGGGCCGTTGGTGTCGAATGGAGGGTCGGTGAGGAGGCGCCACGCCTCTTCGATAGTGCCTACCTCCTCAGCGGCGGAATGGAGTCGGAGCGCTACGACAAGGCGCACCTGGTTCCGTTCGGCGAGTACCTTCCGCTTCGCAGTCTGCTCGGTCGGTTCATTCGCGCCGTCGCCACCGGTAGTGCCGGTCGAGACGTGACCGCCGGGCCGGGTCCTCGGGTTCTGATCGCGCTCGGCCCCGATGGCGAGGCGATCCCCGTCGGCATTCCCATCTGCTATGAACTGCTCTTCCCGGATCTGGTGCGTCAGTTTGCGGCCGGCGGAGCCCGGGTCCTGCTCGCGATCACGAACGACGCCTGGTACGGGCGCACCGGCGCTCCCTACCAGTTTCTCGCGATCACCGCGCTTCGCGCGGCGGAGACGGGCCTTTGGGTAGCGCGGGCGGCCAACACGGGGGTGTCGGCCACGATCGATGAACGCGGGCGCGTTCGCGATCGAACCGCCATCTTCGAGACGGATCTCCTGGTGGGTGCGGTTCCCCTGCGTCGCCCGGAAAGGGGAATGACCTTCTACGTGCGACACGGAAATGTGTTCGCTTGGATTTGTTGGGCCGCCGTGTTCGGCTGGCTGATCCGGGCGCGGCGCCTTTCCTTCGAGGACTCACGATGAGCGAGAACGTCGAATCTGCTTCTCTTGCTTCCGGGGAGCTCGCCGAGCGCCTCGAAACCCTTCGAACCCGCTTCGCCGAGTTCCGGGGGCGTCTTTGACGAAGCGGGGCTGAGGAAGAAGCAGCAGGAGCTCGAAGAAGCGTCTGCCCGCCCGGATCTCTGGGACGACCGGGAGAAGGCCGAGCAGTTGCTGCGGGAGAAGCGTCGCGTCGAACGCGAGCTCGAGCTGGTCGATTCCATCGAGTTGGCCTTCTCCGATGCGGAAGTCCTGCTCGAACTGGCTCAGGAAGCCGACGACGCCGATACCCTCGCTGAAGTCGTGGACAAACTCGGCGAGGGCGAAGGCCGTCTCGAAGACGCCGAGCTGCACGCGATGCTTGGCGGTGAGCACGACGGCGCGGGCGCGATCGTCGAGATCAATGCCGGCGCAGGTGGTACGGATGCGGCGGATTGGGCGGAGATGCTGCTTCGCATGTATCTCCGCTGGGCCGAGGATCGGGAGATGAAGGCCGAGATCCTCGATGCGCAGCCCGGCGATGAGGCGGGCCTGCGCAGCACCACCGTGACGGTTTCGGGTGACTACGCATTCGGCTACCTGAAGGCGGAGGAGGGCGTGCATCGGCTCGTGCGCATCTCACCCTTCGATGCCCAGCATCGCCGCCACACGGCGTTCGCCAGCGTCAGTGTCATTCCCGAGCTCGACGATTCGATCGACGTCGAAGTGGACGAGAAGGATCTGCGCGTCGATACCTACCGGGCTGGCGGCGCGGGTGGTCAGCATGTGAACAAGACCGATTCCGCGGTTCGGCTCACCCACGAGCCGACCGGAATCGTCGTGCAATGTCAGAACGAGCGCTCGCAACACAAGAATCGCGCGCAAGCTCTGAAGGTGTTGAAAGCGCGTCTCTACGAGCACTATCGGAGGGAGCAGGAAAAGAAGGTGGCGGCGATGCGCGGTGAGAAGCAGGAGATCGGCTTCGGAAGCCAGATCCGCTCCTACACTCTGCATCCCACCCAACGCGTGAAGGATCACCGCACGGGGGTCGAGGCTGGCAACGCCCAGGCCGTCCTCGATGGTCAGCTCGAGAAGTTCATTCGCGCGACGCTGCTCTGGAAGAGCACCAAGAGCGCTGGGAGTGGTGCATGAGCGAGAACGAACAGGACGCTCGCCGAGCCCGGCTCGAGGCCTTGCGCAAAGATGGGGTGGAGCCGTTTCCCGCGCGGGTCGCGGAGCGGACGCCGATCGCCGTCTTGCGTGCGCCCTGGGAAGAAACGAGCGCCGAGGTGCTGGAGACCGAAAAGCCGCCCGCGGCGATCGCCGGGCGGATCAAGGCCCTTCGCTCTTTCGGCAAACTGCTCTTCATGACGCTGGTGGACGACGGCGTGGGCATGCAGGTCTGCCTGCGCAAGCAGGAGGTTTCCCCTGAGGTCTTCGACTTCGCGAAGAACCTCGATGTGGGGGATTTCGTGCGAGCCGAGGGCTTCGTGTGGCGCACGAAGAAGGGCGAGCTCACCCTGGATGCCAGGGGGATGACGATGCTCGCGAAATGTCTCCAACCCCTGCCCGAGAAGTGGCACGGCCTGGCGGATGTCGAGACGCGCTATCGCCAGCGCTACCTCGACCTGTTGTCGAACGAGGAGGCGAGGGCGACCGCGCTCCTTCGCAGCCGTGTGACGACTGCTCTGCGCCAGTTCCTCGGCCAGCGCGGTTTCCTCGAAGTGGAGACGCCCGTCCTTCAGCAGATCTATGGAGGCGCTGCGGCGAGGCCCTTCACCACGCATCACAACCTGCTCGATCAGCAGCTCTACCTGCGCATCTCCGACGAGCTCTATTTGAAGCGTCTGGTGATCGGGGGCCTCGATCGTGTCTACGAGATCGGCCACAACTTCCGCAACGAGGGGATCTCGAAGAAGCACAATCCCGAGTTCACCATGCTCGAGTGCTACGAGGCCTTCGCGGACTACCGTGACATGATGGATCTCACGGAAGACATGGTGGGATTCGTTGCCGAGCATGTTCTCGGAACCACTTCGATCCCGTTCCAGGGCACGACCCTCGAACTCGGCAAGCCATGGCCGCGAGTCACGATTCGAGACGCGATCCTCGAGAAGACCGGTGTCGACATCCTGGCTGCCGGCGATCTACCGGCTCTGCAAGACGCGGTACGGGCGGAGGGCAAGGATCCGGGCGATGCGCCGACCTGGGCTGTCCTGGTCGACGATCTCTTCTCGGATTTCGTCGAACCCACGCTGATCCAGCCGACCTTCATCACGAACCATCCGGTGGAGCTTTCTCCACTCGCCAAACGATCCGCAGAAGACCCGAGGTTGGTGGAGCGCTTCGAACCGTTCATTGCGGGAATGGAGATCGGAAACGCCTTCAGCGAGCTCAACGATCCGGACGATCAGAGAGAGCGCTTCGAATCCATGGGGCGGGCCCGGGAACAAGGAGATGAAGAGGCGCATCCAATGGATGAGGCGTTCCTGTTGGCCCTCGAGCACGGGATGCCTCCTACCGGGGGCCTGGGTATTGGAGTGGATCGCCTGGTGATGATTCTGGCCGACGCGCCGAACCTGCGGGAAGTGATCCTCTTCCCCCACCTGCGGCCCGAGGGAGACTAGGGAGACAGATGGGCCCGCTTGCCGCCGATCTCTGGTCGTTCCTGAGCACCGCAGGGGGCTCCGTCGCCCTTGCGTTCATCGTGGCGCTGGCTCTCGGCATCGTCGCCGTCACCCTGCTCTTCATGGGCTCTGCGGTCGTGGTGCTCGAGCGCTTCGCCCGGGCGACCCATCGTCTCGGCAGCATCGCGCTCGTGACCGTCATCTGGGCCGCGCTGCTCGGTAGCCAGGGCCTGGACAGGGAATGGTTCGAGGCGCTGGGATTCGATTGGCCCGGACCCTTTCGGGCCTGGCTGGCCGTCTCAGCCCTTTCCTTCGTGCTCCTGATCGGTGCGCAGCTCCTGGTGGCTGCGCTACTGCGCTTCATCCCTCCGAGATTTCTCGGGATCGGCAGCATCGTCGTCCTGGCCGCGGGTTACGTGTTCATGGTCGGAGGGCTCGATCAGCTCGACTACGCGATTGCTCCCGCCGGGGTGGCATGGCTGTTGTTCGTGTTCTTCGGTTGGCGGCGGCGCAAGGCGAATGCACACGGGCCATCCGCCCCGGGGAATGACGAACGCTTGACGCTCGTCCTGGCGCTCGTCCTCTCGGCGGGCATCGCGTTGCCGCTCGTTCTCTCGGGGCCCCAGGCCGAGCTCTTCGTGCTGGGTCAGTCTCTGCTCTCGGGCTTCTTCTCCTTCGTGCTGTTGGGGCTCCTTCCGCTCGCGGCCGCAGGGCTCCTCGATACCCGCGGCACGGCCGAGTGGTTCATCGCCCGCCGGTACCTCTTCGCCAAACGGCGTCAGACCTTCATCTCCCTGGTGACCGGCATCTGCATCGTGGGCGTAGCGGCCGGCGTGTGGCTCATCATCACCGTGCTCTCGGTCATGAATGGCTTCGAGCGGACCTGGCGCGACGAGATCATTGGCAATCGCGCACACCTGACGGTTCATAGCCCGCTCGGCCCGATCGAGAACTACCGCGAGGTCCTCGAGACGCTCGACGGTTTGAACGATGTGACGGGCGCCTCACCGTATCTGGATGGCGAAGGAATGGTACGCGGCCGAGACGGTGAAATCGTCGGTGTGCGGGTGCGTGGCATCGATCCGGAGCGCATCGTCCAGGTGACCGACCTGCGAGAAGATCTGCTGCCTGGCTCTGAATATGCCTTGGACAACCTGGCTGCTCCTGCGTCCCAGAATGGTGAGCCACCTTCCGATCCGGCTGACGGGGCCCCGGCCCCGGATCCAGGGATCGTGATCGGCAGTCAGTTGGCTCAACACCTGGGCGTGGGCGTCGGCGACGATCTGCTCGTGATCTCTCCATTCGGGGGGCCACCGACCCCGCTCGGGCCGAGCCCTCGCCTCAAGCGATTTCGAGTGGCGGGCGTCTTCCAATCGAGTTTCTTCCAATACGACGAGGTCTTCACCTACGTGAACCTCGCTGCAGCGCAGGATTTCCGGCGGGTCGAGGATGTCGTCCACGGGATCGAGGTTCGCACCACTGACTACTACCGTTCGAGCCGTGTCGGTCGGGAGATCGAAGGCGTGCTCGGGTTCCCGTTCTTCACGCGAGATTGGAAGGAGTTCTTTCCGACGTTCTTCCAGGCGTTGAAGAACGAGCGGGTGATGATGTTCCTGCTGCTCGCCATGATCATGGTCGTTGCCACCTTCGCCATCGTCGTGACGCTCGTCATGATGATCATGGAGAAATCGAGCGACATCGCGATCCTGAAGGCCATGGGGGCGAGTGATGCTTCGATCGAGCGCATCTTCGCCATCGAAGGCACCCTGATCGGGCTGATCGGAACCTTCGTGGGGGTGCTTGCGGGAATCGCGGTGACGACCCAGTTGCCATGGGTCCAGCGTCAGATCGAGGCGCTCACGGGCATCGATACCCTGCCCGCTGCGATCTACCAGTTCTCGACGCTGCCTTCGGAAATCGACGTGGGTCAGGTCGCGGTCGTCGTCGCGATCGCCATGGTTCTCTCGCTCGGGGCGACGCTTCTGCCCTCCCGTCACGGCGCAAGGCTCGATCCCGCCGAAGCGCTTCGGTACGAGTGATGGAGCACCCTCTCCTCCAGGCCCGCTCCGTTTCGAAGAGCTTCCACACGGGCGAAGGCGAAATCACGGTGCTCGAGGAGCTCGAAGTTTCCGTCGGCCGTGGTGAACGCCTGGCGATTCTCGGCCAATCCGGAATCGGAAAGTCGACATTGCTGCACATCCTCGGAACGCTCGATCATCCGACCTCAGGCGAAGTGCTGTTCGAGGGCGAGGATGTGTTTGCGAAGGATCCGGAGGAACTGGCCGCGTTCAGGAACGAATCGCTCGGGTTCGTCTTCCAGTTCCATCATCTCCTGCCCGAGTTCACGGCCCAGGAGAACGTGATGATGCCGGGCCTGTTGCGCGGCCTGTCCAAGCGTGAGATGGGGGAGCGCGCGGCGACGATTCTCGATGAAGTCGAAATGGGCCATCGCATCCGACATCCCGTCGGGAAGCTCTCCGGTGGCGAACGCCAGCGCGTGGCCGTGGCCAGAGCCCTGGTGCTCGACCCGCCGCTCGTCCTGGCCGACGAGCCGACGGGCAACCTCGACCCGTATACCGGGGATCGGGTTGCGGACATGCTCTTCGACCTGAACGAGAGACGCCAAACGGCCCTGGTGGTCGTCACCCACAACGACTCCCTCGCCCGCCGTCTCGGCCGAGCCGTCACGTTGAAGGGCGGGAAACTCGAGCGGGCCGGGCTGTAAGGGCCCCGCTGGTTGATTTCCGGCCTCCGGCACACCGACCTGTGAATTGCAACCTAAGTGTCGGTTTTTGAAGGAGAAAACTCCATCCTGCCGGCTTGCTTCGAATCTCCGCCACGAGTAGACTTCGGTGCCGCCGAGGCAGGACTGCCACGGTTTTTTTGGGGGGCGCGCTGGGGGGCGGGGAACGGATCCCGCCGCCCCGGATTCGTATCCGCTGTGACGGCTCACCCCCATGGGCGTCGTGCACCGAATTCACGAGGTGGGGACCCACACGTTGCGCTTCCAGCGAATCATGGCCCTTGCTCTGCTCACAGGGCTGCTGCTTGCAGGACTCACCCCTCGGAGCGCGGCGGCACAGGATGCCGTGCGCGTCGTCGTCGCGGTCTTGCCGTTCGAGGTGCATAGCGCCGAGCCGCTCGACTATCTCGAAGACTCCCTTGCGGATCTCCTCGCCACACGACTCGAAGCCAGCGAGCGGGTCGAGGTGGTCGAGGCACTGACGGTTCGCGAGACGCTGGTCGCGTACCCGGGCGAGCGCACAGAGGCCGTCGTGCGACGATTGGCTCGCGAGGTGGGAGCAGATTTCGTGGTTCTCGGCAGCCTGACGGAGCTGGCCGGCCACTACAGCCTCGACGTTCGCGTCACGCCGGTCGATAGCCTGGTTGCTACGTCGACGATGGTGTTCACGGCCCAGGACGATGACGCCCTCCTCGATCGCATCAACGAACTCGCGAGTCGCGTGCTCTCGATCGTGGGTGAAGGCACGCTCCGGGCGCGGGTCGTCGCGGTCGAGGTGACGGGCGTGCCCGACATGCCCGAGGAGACAACGGGCCGCCTGCGCATGCAACCAGGCGCGGCCTACGATAGTGCGGCGGTTCGGGATGACCTCGCGACCTTGAGGGGCATGCCCGGAATCGCTTCCGCCAGTGTCCAGACGGAGCGTGGTCGGGAGGGCGTGCACGTCGTCTACCGGCTGGTGCCGACCGAGCGCATTCTGCCTATGGGCGACATCCAGGAGGTCGGTGATCCGATTGCCGAGGTTCGCATCGAGGGGAACAAGCGCATCGAGTCCGGCGCCATCCGGGCTCGGATCACAACCCGCGCCGGGGATCCCTACGACGCCCGCCGCATCTCCGAGGATGTACGCGAGATCCACGGCCTCGGTTTCTTCAAAAATGTCCGCGTGCTTTCCGATGAGAGCATCGGCGGCCGCGTGATCACGTTCGAGGTCGAGGAGAACCCGGTCATTCGCCAGGTTTCGATCACCGGCAACGACAGCGTGGATGGTGAGAAGATCCGCGACAATCTCACCCTGACGACTGGCTCTACGTTGGACATCCCCCTGCTCTTCGAGAATCGGGAGCGGATAGAAGCGCTCTACCGGGCCGAAGGCTACTACCTGGCGCAGGTCCGCTACGAGGTCGAGGAGACCGGGCCCGACGCGGTCGCCGTGAATTTCGAAGTCTCCGAGAACGACAAGCTCACGCTCACCAAGATTTCCTTCGATGGCAACGAGGAATTCACGGATGATGAGCTGACGCTCCGACTCAAGACGAAATCCTGGCACTGGTACTCCTACGTCACCAAGTACCTGGACCGTTCCGGCACCTACTCCGAGCCTGTCTTCATGCAGGATCTTCAGACCCTCCAATCGAAGTACCTGGACGCGGGCTATATCCAGGTCGAGATCGGAGATCCGGAAGTGACGCCCGTCGAGGAGGGCCTGGAGGTCGTCGTCGAAATCAAGGAGGGACGCCAGTTCAACACGGGTACCGTGGATGTCGCTGGCGACGACTCGGTCGATATCGATGCTCTTCGCGAACGCCTCAGTCTGAAGGTCGACGAACCCTTCAGTCGATCCTTCTTGAACGCGGATCTGAAGGCGCTCGAGGATTTCTACACGAATCGCGGGTTCTACCAGGCCGAAGTCGCACCGCTGACCCGGGTGAACGAGACGGACGAAGTCGTCGACGTGACGTTCGAAGTGGTGAAGGGTCCGCTCTACTTCATTCGTGAGATCGACATCGCGGGCAACACCACCACCGTGGATACGGTGATCCGACGCGAGGTGCCGACGGTCGAAGGCGAGCTCTATTCTGTGCGTAGAATGCGCCTCGCCAACCGACGCATTCGGGGCCTCGGCTATTTCGAAGACATCTCGCTGGATGCCAAGCTCACGGACTTCGAAGACCAACTCGATCTCGAGGTACGTGTGATCGAGAGGCCTACGGGCTCCCTCTCCTTCGGTGCGGGCTTTTCGTCACTCGACAAATTCGTCATCTCCGGTTCGGTCTCCCAGTCGAATCTCTTCGGGCGCGGGTATGGGTTGGCGCTGTCGGCGGATATCGGTGGACGCAGTACGCGCTTCTTCCTCTCCTTTACGGATCCCTACTTCATGGGGTCGACCTTCGGGTTCGCCGCTTCTCTCTCTCAAACCGATCTGGAGTTCACGGACTTCGAGCAGGAACAGACCGGACTCGACCTCACGCTTTCGCATTTTCTCGACGAGGCGCACACCATGCGCGGCTCCGTTCGTTACAGCTACTCGGCCCGGGACATCACCGAGCGAGGAGGCTTCAACGCGGCCGGCGTGATCTTCCGAGAGCTTCTGGGGGATACCGAGAGCACCAGTCTGATGGGTGTCACCCTGCAACGGGATACCCGGAACGACCGCATCTCCCCGACATCGGGAAGTGCCTGGGGAGTTTCGGCTGACCTCGCTGGTCTGGGGGGCTTCGCGAAATACATCCGCCTCGAAGGCCGCAGCACCTGGTTCCGCAAGACACCGGATTGGATGCCCGGCTGGTTCCCGCTCCGTGACGAATCCGCCTGGGTGCTTGGCCTGCGCGGTGGTTGGGTCGTGCCGTTCAACTCGATTGGTGATTTCACCTTCGATACGGCGGATTTCCCAACGGCTTCGGATAGCGAGGTGCAATCGCTCCAGAACGTCGACGAGGACGTGAAGCTGCCGCTGACCGAGCGGTACTTCCTCGGTGGCATCGGTACCTTCCAGCTGCGGGGATACAAGGCCCGCTCGGTGGGCCCGCGTAGAGCCGTGTTGAAGCGAGGAGGCCTGTTCGGAACCGGGGACGCGTTCACGCCGGTCGGCCGAACGATCGTTCCCACGGCGACCGGGCTCGACTCGGTCTGCACCGATTTCGAAGACTCCTTCATCTCCGAGCAGGGAGATGGCGACGAGAAGTGCAACAGCATCTTCGACACGGATATCGACGACTTCGACGATCTCGATGAGACCGACGTGATCGGCGGCAACAAATTCCTTTCCGCGACGGTGGAGTACCGCTTCCCGATTTCCGAATCCCTCGGCCTGGTCGGGATTCTCTTCCTCGACATGGGCAACGCATTCGATGAGACCCAGTCGTTCATTGACCTTGCCGATTGGCGTTTTGGTACGGGCTTCGGGGTGCAGTGGTTCTCACCCTTCGGGCCTCTCCAGGCGTTCGTTGGCTTTCCCATCAACAAACTGGAGGTCGAAGACGGCCAGGTCTTCGAGTTCTCCGTCGGCGGCGCGACCTTCTAGGTCGGCCGCCATCACGAGGTAAAGAAGATGATGACGCGAAGAATCCAATGGCTCGCAGTGATCGCAATCGCCTTGCTCGCCGTCGCCCAGACCGGGGCCGATGATGGGCTGAAGATCGGTGTGGTCGACATGCAAGAGGCCCTCACCTCGACGGATCAGGGTAAATCCGCGCGCGATGAACTCACTCGGAAGGAACGTGAGGCCCAGAGCGAACTCCAGCCGATGATCGAGCGGCGCAATTCGCTGCAGGAAGAGATCCGCGGCAAGAAGTATGTGCTCTCCGAGAGCGCACTCTTCGACAAGCAGGTGGAGATGGCCGAGCTCACCAACCAGATCGAGAGCAAGTACAAGGAGCTCGAAGGTCAGTTCAAGATCGACCAGGGTCGAATCCTCGCGCCGATCTCGGCCAAGATGATGGAGATCATCGAGGAGATCGGAAAGGAGCAGGGCTTCACGGTCATCCTGCAGCGCGACGCTCCCGGGCTGATCTACGCCCGGGAGGCTCTCGATATCACGGATGTGGTCGTGGGTCGCTTCAACAAGCAGAGCTGAAGCTGAAGATGCCCCAGGTTCATCCCACCGCGGTCGTCGATCCCGGCGCGAAGCTGGCCGACGACGTCGTCGTCGGGGCCTACTCCATCGTGGGCCCCGAGGTCGAGCTCGGTCCGCGGGTCGAGCTGCGTCCTCACGCCTACGTCTGGGGGCGCACCCGGATTGGCGAGGGCACGCGGATCTTCTCGTTCGCCGTCATCGGGGAGGATCCTCAAGACAAGGACTTCTCCGGTGAGACGACGGAGTTGGTGATCGGCAGCGAGAACGTGATCCGGGAGCATGCCAGCATCCACGTAGGGACAGCCAAGGGAGGCGGCGCCACGCGACTCGGCGACGACAACCTGATCATGAACGGTGTCCATCTGGGCCACGACACGCAAGTTGGCTCCCACTGCATCATCGCGAGCCATTGCGCGATCGCCGGCCACGTGGAGGTGGGAGACTATGCGGTGATCGGCGGACTCTCAGGCGTCCACCAGTTCGCGCGCATCGGTGAATCGGCAATGGTTGGAGGGCTGGCGGGCGTTACCAAGGATGCGCCGCCGTTCTCGATCGTAGCCGGAGAGCGGGCGACCACCCGCGGCGTGAACGTCATCGGCCTGCGCCGCCGCGGATTCTCCGCGGATGTGCGGAGCCAGATCAAGCGCGCCTTTCACATCCTGTTCAGTTCGAAGCTTCGCTTCGAGGTGGCGCTTGCCGAGGTTCGCGACCAGGGTCTCGTGTGCGACGAGGTTCAGCGACTGCTGGCGTTCGTCGAGACCTCGGAGCGCGGAGTCTCCCGGTAGTCCTCCCATGGATGTGGTCGGGCTCATCGCCGGCCTCGGCCGCCTCCCGATCGAGGTGGCCCTGGCCGCCCGCGAGGGAGGCACGCGAGTCGTCGCCATCGGCTTGCACGGCTTGACCGAGGCTTCCCTGGCTGACGAAGTCGAGAGCTTCGCCTGGGTGCATGTGGGTGAGGTGGCGCCGATGATGGCTCACTTCCGGGAGGCGGGAGCCAAGACATTGGTCATGGCTGGCAAGGTGCCCAAGACCTTCCTGTGGGAGCGCCCGGACCTCGTGAAACCCGATGCCCGCGCATTGCAGGCGCTTGCGGGATTGAAGGATCGCAAGGACGATTCCCTGCTCGGCGCCTTCGCAGGCCTTCTGGTCGAGGAGGGGTTCTCCTTGCTGGGCCAGGCCGAGCTCGCACCGGCGTTGTTGGCCGAAGTGGGCATTCTCGGTTCCGTTGAACCCGGGCCGGAAGAGCTCGCCGATATCGAATTCGGTTGGCCGATCGCCAAGGCGATCGGTGAACTCGATGTGGGCCAGACGGTGGTCGTGCGGGGGAAGGCCGTTCTCGCGCTGGAAGCTGTCGAGGGCACGGACGCCGCCGTCGAGCGCGGTTGCGCCCTGGGCGAGCCGGGTGCAACCGTCGTCAAGGTCGCGAAGCCTGCCCAGGACATGCGCTTCGATGTCCCCACGATCGGCTTGGCCACCGTGCAGGCACTCGCCAGGGGTGGAGCACGAGCCCTGGCGGTCGAGGCAGGCAAGACCGTCGTGCTCGAGCGCGAGGCGCTCCTTGCCGAGGCCGATCGACATGGGATCGCCGTCGTCGGATCGAGGAGCGGAAGACTCGATGTGGGGGAGGGAGACCGATGACCCTACGTCTCGCGGTCGTCGGTGTCGGGCATATGGGTCGCTTTCACGCCCAGAAGGTGAAGGCCCTGGAAGAGGAAGGCGTCGAGCTCGTCGGCGTGGTCGATGCTGAGCTCGAGCGCGCGCGAAGCGTGGCCAACGAACTCGGCGTCGTGGCCTTCGCCAATCTGAGCCAGGCTTCGAAGGGTCTCGATGCCGTCATCGTGGCCGTGCCGACGGTGAACCACGCGGTGGTCGTCGGAGAAGCGTTGCAGGCGGGGCTGGACGTACTGGTCGAAAAGCCCATCGCGGCGACCCTGGCGGAAGCCGAGCAACTCCTCGACCAGGCACGGAAGCTGGGGCGTATCGTCCACGTGGGCCACCTCGAGTGGTTCAACGCCGCCATGCGGAAGGCCGCCGAGCGGATTCGCCGGCCCCTGTTCATCGAATCCCATCGCCTTGGTCCATTTCCAGATCGGGCAACGGACGTCGATGTCGTGCGCGACCTGATGATTCACGATCTGGACCTGATCCAACGCGTGGTGGGAGACGAGCCGGAACGCATCGAGGCCATCGGTGTGCCCGTCATTACCGAGCGGGTCGATATTGCCAACGCGCGTCTCACGTTTCGCAGTGGCTGCGTTGCGAACGTCACCGCAAGCCGTGTTTCGCCTCAACCCTTGCGCAAGATCCGTTTCTTCCAGGCCGATGGTTACCTCTCGATCGATCTGCTCGAGCGCGAGTTGGTGCTTGCGGAGCGCGGAGCACCGGACGCCGAGGGCCGCCGGGAGATTTCGCTGGATCGCGTCGCGATCGATCGGGCGGACGCGCTCGAGGCCCAGCTTCGCGCCTTCCGCGACGCGGTGCGTGACCGCAGCGAGAGCGAAGGAATCGCCGACCACGGGCTGGCAGCACTGCGTTCGGCCTTGCGAGTGATCGAAGCCATGCCGGCCCTGGATGCACTCGCATGAGTACGGTGTTCGTCTCGGCCGGCGACGTTTCGGGGGAACAGCACGCGGCGGCCCTCGTGGAAGCATTGAACCGACGCTTACCGGATCTGCGCTTCATCGGCCTCGGCGGCCCGGCCATGGAAAAAGCCGGCGTGGAACTCGTCGTGCATCAGCACGAAATCGCCGTGGGCGGGTTGGTCGAAGTGCTTGGCGATGCCGGCCGAATCGTGAATGCCTGGCGGAGGCTGCGAAAGACGTTGAAGGCCCGACCGGATCTCGTGGTCCTGGTCGACGCGCCAGACTTCAACATCCCGTTGGCCCGAACAGCACGCAAGGCCGGCATCCCCGTGCTCTACTATGTGAGCCCACAGGTCTGGGCGTGGCGAACGCGACGCATCCAAAAAATCGCCCGCCGGGTCGATCGCATGGCTGTGATCTTTCCGTTCGAAGTGGATGTCTATTCGGGCACCGGTCTGCCCGTCACGTTTGTTGGGCACCCGGTGGTCGATCGCCTGCGACCCTTCCTGGAGGGAAGGGATGCCGCGAGCTGTCGTGCTGCGCTTGGCCTGGAGGGGGAGGGGCCCTGGATCGCCCTGCTTCCTGGCAGCCGTCGCAACGAGGTGCGCGATACCTTGCCCCTCCAGTTGGAGGTGGTGAAGGCCGTGCACGCCCGGGATCCTCGGGTGCGATTCGTGATCGGGGTTGCGCCGAGCATTCCGCGTGAGACGATCGATAGCCGCCTGCGCGAAGCCGCATTGCCTTCCCTCGTCGATCTCCGCGTTTTCGAGGGGCGTACCCATGAGGTCATTCGTGCGGCGGATGTGGCGCTCTCGAAGCCGGGAACGGTAACGGTGGAGATCGCCGTCCTCGGGACCCCGGCGGTCGTCGCCGCACGGGCGCATCCGCTGACCGCGTTCTTGATGCGTCGCCTCGTCAAGGTGCCTTCCTTCACGATGCCGAACCTGATCGCCGGCGAAACGGTCATCCCGGAATTCCTCCAGGAAGAGGCGGAGCCGGAGCCGATTGCGGAAGCGCTCCTGGCACGGATCGCTGGCCCGGAGCGAGGTGCCCAGAAGGAGGCTCTGGGCGGGGTTCGTGCCCGGCTCGGCCAGGGAGGTGCCGCGGAGAGAACCGCCGATCTCGTTCAGGAGATGCTGGGGGTGGAGGCGATGGATGGGGCTTCGCAGGCATAGCCTGGCGGCAGTCGCTGCCATGATCGGCATTCCGCTCGGTTTGCTGGGTGTCGCGTTGCGACCCGGGTGGCGCACGGGTCTGTCCGAACGCCTCGGGTTGCGACCACCCCAGAGCAAGGGCTCGGCACCCATCTGGATTCACGGGGCTAGCGTGGGCGAGTTCCAGGCGGCACTCCGCCTGATCGATCCGCTCCTGGCTCGCGGTGAGGAGGTCGTCGCCACGACGACGACCGCGACCGGGCGAGCGCTGGCGCGGCGCGTGCGACCCGATCTGCCGTCGGGGCTGGCGCCGATCGATCACCCCTGGTCGACCATGAGCGCCCTGCGCCGGACCGCGCCTTTGGTTCTGGTCTTGATCGAGACCGAGCTCTGGCCGAGCTGGATCTCGTCGGCTTCACGGCTCGGGATTCCCGTCCTGGTGGTTTCGGGACGCATCTCCGACCGGAGCTTTCCCCGCTACCGTCGGATGCAGCCGCTGCTCGCCTCGACGTTCGGAAGGCTGGCTGCGATTGGATCTCGGACGGACGTAGACGCCGAGCGTTTCGTCGCGCTAGGTGTGGACAGCAAGAAGGTAGAAGTGACGGGTGATCTGAAGCTCGCGCCGCCCTCGGCGCCTCCGCACCTCGATGGCGAGCTTGCGCGGGCACTCTCCGCAACACCTTGCTGGGTGGCCGGAAGTACCCACCCGGGAGAAGAGCTCGCAGCACTGCGAGCCACCCAGGAGGTGCGAGCACGGGGTGAGAAACTCGCTCTTGTCGTTGCGCCTCGTCATCCAGAGAAGCTGGACGCCGCTGAGGCGGCGCTTCGCGGAGCCGGTGCGAAGCTGCATCGGCGCTCGGCGCTTGCTGGTGCCTTGCTCGAAGACGGAGACGTCCTGCTGTTGGACACCCTCGGCGAACTGGCCAGCCTGTACGGCGTGGCAAAGGCAGCGTTCGTCGGCGGAAGCCTGGTTCCGGTCGGCGGGCACAACCTCCTCGAGCCGCTTCAAGCGGGCTGCCCGGTGCTATTCGGCCCGCACGTCGCCAATGCACGGGAGAGTTCGCGGCTACTGCTCGAGGCAGGGGCGGGCACACAGGTATCCGATGGGAACGCATTGGCAGGGGCCCTGGCCCGTCTCCTGGCGGAGGATCAGGGTCGTGCGGTTTCCGCTGGGCAACTTGCTCTCGGGCCCCATCGCGCCGCGGTGGCTGAAACGCTCGCACTCATCGACCGGGTGCGCAGGGGGGACGCGGGTTGAAGCGCCCGGGTTGGTTCGACGCAGAGCCCGAGGGCGTGGGCCGGTTTGCATTGATTCCAGTCTCTGCCGTAGCGATGCTCTACGGCCTCGTGGCACGGCTGCATCGCCTCGCCTACCAACGCGGCTGGTCGAGCCGTCGCGCACTCGCCTGCAAGGTCATCAGCGTAGGCAACCTGGTTTCGGGCGGTGCAGGCAAGACACCCACGGCTGCGTGGGTTGCGGCGGCCCTGCGCATCCGTGGCCATCGTGTGGCTCTTGCCAGCCGTGGCTATGGTGGAGGCGGACGTGACGCGGTTCAGGTCGTCTCCGATGGTCGCTACGTGAGGGCTCGCACCGAAGGCGTGGGGGACGAGGCCATGCTCCTTGCGGCGCTCGCGCCCGGTGTGCCCGTGCTCGTCGGAGCCAGGCGGGATCTCGTCGGTCAACGCGCGGTTGCTGCCTTCGACGCTCATATCCTCGTGCTGGACGATGGCTTCCAGCACCATCGGCTGGCGCGAGATGTCGATCTGGTGACCGTCCACGGGAGTGCGGGCTTCGGAAATCGTCGCCTTCTCCCGCGCGGTCCACTCCGCGAACGATTCGAGGCACTCCGCTGCGCTGATGCGATCGGCGTCGTGGATGGGCCGCTATGCGAAGCCGATTCCGCGCTCCTCGACGAGTTCGCACCAGAGGCCCGACGTTTCGAGGTCGAGCGCGTCGCAACACATACGCGTCCCCTCGCGGGAGGTGAGCCCGCTCCGGTGGAGACCCTGGCCGGGCGCTCGGTCGGTCTGCTCTGCGGCATCGCTCGCCCTGCATCGTTCCGGGAGACGGTGGAGGCCATGGGCGTCCGGGTCGCAGCCGAGCGGAGCTTTGCCGACCATCATGTCTATCGGGCAGCGGATCTGAAGGGACTGGCGGATGATGCGCCGCTTTGGCTCACGACCGAGAAGGATTCCGGGAAGCTGTTGCCGCGCTGGGCGCAAGGGGTGGAGCTTCTCGTGCTGTCTTTGGAGACGCGGGTTCGCGAGCCGGAAGCCTTCCTCGATTGGTTGGAGGATCGGTTGCGCGCCAAGGCCGCCGGTCGGAATGCAGCGGTCCCCGGGTTCGCTCACGCACCGCGGGCCGCTCGCGATCGCTCCGCCCTGGGATGATTCGCGGCAGCGAGTCCTGCGATCGCTAGGTCGGGCTCTTCCGATAGCGAAGCGCGTGCAGCGCGACCTTGCGCAACTCCCGGTCCACCCTGCGCAAGAGGGCGCGTCGAAGCGCGCGGTCCTCGCCACAGTAGGCGCCGAAGAAGGCCGCGATGCCGCGGGTACCGATGCTGGGGAGGACTTCCCGCTTCAGGAGCGAGCGAAAGAGCCGCATGATCTGGGCCATGCGCTCGCCGGGCGTGAGGCCGGGAGTCATCCGAGCACGGTCCAGGTCGATCAGCATGACTTCCGGTGGAACGGTGTCGCGGACGAGGAGGTTCTTGATGTGGAGGTCGGCGTGACGCCCGCCCGCGTCATGAAAAGCGCGAACGGAACGGCCGGCGGCACGCGCGACGCGCAACAACGCATCGGGTTCAGGCGACTCTGCTAGCCAGGCCAGACCATCCCGCGTGTCTTCCTCGAACACGGTTCCTACCGTCAGGGCCCAGAACGCACCGAAGATGCGTTCTCCGCCGGCCAGAACCGGCAGGGGAACGGGGGCCCCGGCAGCGCGCAGCTCCGCAGTGACCTGGATCTCCCGTGTGGCTCGCCCCGTACCCAGATAGGCACGGCCGAGCAGGGGCCCGAGCAGGCCGCCATGCACGAGACGTCGCAGGGCGATTCGTTCGCTGCGTCCGGGTAACGTGGCGACTGCCAGGGGCAAACGACCTGATGCCGCACCCGGGTCTGCGAGCAGCACATTCTCGAGTGCGCCCGGCTCTGCCCAGCCCAGACGCTGGATGTCCTGCACGAAGCTCTCATGCACGCTCAGGCGGACCCGACCTGCCGAGAGGACACGGAATTCCGGCACGGCCGTCACGCCTTCGGGGGGATCAACTCTCCGCGTGCCGCGCGCGGTAGAGCAGGAAAACGGCGACAGCGGCGAAGACGAGGTTGGGAAGCCAGAGCGAGACGGCGGCTGGAGCCAGGCCCTCTTGAGCGAGGTACTCGCCGGCCGAGAGCAGGGTGTAGTAGCTGAAGACGAGCAAGACGCATAGCAAGACACCCCAGGAACGCGCGCCGCGGGATCGCTGCAGGCCGAGGGGAACACCGATCAAAGCGAAGAGCAGGGGCGCGACAGGCAGGGCGAGGCGACGATGGAGTTGAATCTCGTATCGATTGCGATCCTTCACCCGAACCCAGCCCGGCGCCTTGTCGTTCGGCCCCCATTCACTGAGGACCTGCTGGATCAGACTATTGTCCATTTCGCGTGGTCGGATTCGATCCAGGCCTGGGGTGGCCAGTTTCGAAAGATCGAATGCGTATTCGAACTCCTTGAACGAAATCCGCTGGTACCGATCATCGCCGGCATCTTCCCGCTCGAAGTGGATATCGCCTTCGAAGAGGCGGATGAGTCCGATGCCGGTATCGCGCTGGAAATCGAATTTGCCCCGGTTGGCGACGACCGTGAACGGCTTGACCGGGTCGGTTCGGTCGGAGATCAACACGCCCTTCAACTCGTTCTCTTCGTTGCGCCCGTCGACGAAGAGCAGCCGTTGACCGGTGGTGTCGAGTTCGTTGAACGCGCCTGCCTCGATGATCCCACCGCGGGAAGCGACCTCCCCCAGGAAACCGCGAAGATCCCGCCGTGCGCCGGGCTCGACCGAGCTCAGAAGCCATCCCGTGCAGAGGGCGACGATCAAGCCGACGGCCGCTACTGGCGCGACGAGCTGCCCGAGGCTCACCCCCAGAGCCCGCATGGCGTTCACTTCCGCGTCCGACGAGAGCCGTCCGACGGCGACCAGGATTCCAAACAAGAAGGCGACCGGGATCGAATAGGCCGCCAGCATGCCCAGCAGGTAGGCCATCAGGTTCAGCATGTCCCCGAACCCGATGCCAATTCCGGCCATATCGTTCAGCTCGCGGAGGATTCGCTGGGAGAGCATCACGGAGCCCACGGCGAGCAGGCCGATGCCCGCATACTGCCCAAGCTCGCGCAGGACATAGAGCGAAAGGGTACGCGGGACTCGCATGGGCGGGTATCCTACCGGTCGCCGTTTCCCCCCGCGAGGCTCGCCATCCACACTTGTACGAATGCCCTGGGGGCCCCCGCGTCGGCGGAGCGGATCCTGATCCTACGCCTGGGAGCGCTCGGGGATGTCGTCCGCACCCTGCCGGCTGCCTCCGCGCTCCGCCAGGGCTATCCCGATGCTCATCTGGCTTGGCTGGTCGAGCCGGCCTCTGCCTCATTGCTTGGCGGTGTTCCGTGGCTCGATGAAGTCCTCGTCTTCCCTCGGCCAGAGCTGCGGGCCGCCCTGCGCCGGGCGCGGCCGGATCGTCTCTGGTCGGCCGGCGGCAGCTGGCTCCGGGCGCTTCGTGCGGAGCGCTTCGATCTGGTCGTGGATTTTCACTCGATCTTGAAGAGTGGCGCGCTGGCATGGCTTTCGGGGGCCGGTCGTCGGGTCGCCTATGCACGGCCCTTTGCCCGGGAGGGCGCGGATTGGTTTGCGACGGAGCACGCACATCTGGCGCCGCCCCGGCAAAGCCGCTTTCAGCGCAACGAGGCGCTGGTTCGCTACCTGGGTGTCTCCGAAGCCGCGCTGAGGCGCCCCCTGGTCCTCAGCCCCGAAAGGGTGGAGCAGGCCGCCAAGGGCCTGGGCCCGGGTCCCGTGCCCATCGCGATCCACCCTGGTACCAGCGACGCGACCGCCCACAAGCGTTGGACCGTCCAGGGCTACGCCGAAGTTGCCCGGGCGCTGGCAGGCGAAGGTGTTCCCGCGGTCGTGACCGCGGGTCCCGCCCGGGACGATCGGGAGTTTGCCGATGCCGTGGTCGCAGCGGCTGGCGGCGTGGCCCGTCGGGCTCCGGAAACCCCGACGTTGCTCGATCTGGCGGCCCTTTTTCAAGCTTGCCGCTTGTATCTCGGGGGGGATACGGGGCCTCTTCACGTGGCCTCTCTCGTGGGCACACCCGTCGTCCAACTGATCGGCCCGACCGACCCCGTCGAGAACCAGCCTTCGCCGGCCACGCCATCGCGCACGGTACGGGTTCAGATCGGCTGCAACCCATGCCGTCGTGGCTGCGCAGCAGCGTCTTGCATGAGGGCAATACCACCCAATTTGGTCATTGAGGCGGCCCGCGAACTTCTGGCGGGGGAGGGGGCCCAGTGGTAGGTTCCGCGCGCCGTAACCCATGACCAAGCCTCAGGAAATTCTCATTCGGGGGCCGAACTGGACCGGTGATTGGATCATGGCGACCCCGGGTTTCCGGGCCCTGCGCGCTGGCTTTCCCAAGGCGCGCATCACGCTTGCAGTCCGATCCGGTCTCGAGCCGCTCGCAACGGGCGCTCCCTGGTTCGACGCCGTCGTTCCCGTGTCCTCCTACGGACACGGATCACTGGCGCTCGTTCGCGAGGCGAAACAGCTACGCGGCACCTCTTTCGACCTGGGTGTGTGCCTGCCCGATTCGTTCTCTGCTGCTCTGTTGATGCGCCTGGCCGGGGTTCGCGAAATCATCGGGTACCGGCGGGGCTGGCGCAGGGCGCTCTTGCATCGCTCTGTGCCGCTGCCGGCGGATGGTGGGCGCCGGCTGATGCTCGCCCGCGAGCTTCACGTACTCGGGCTCATCGAGGCCCTGGGCTGCCCGCGCCTGGGCACCCACCTGGAACTCTTCGTCACGGGCGCCGAGGAACGAGAAGCCCATGACCGCCTCGACAAGGACGGAATCGATCCCGAGCAGCCCTATGTCGTGTTGGCTCCCGGCGCTTCCTATGGATCTTCGAAGTGCTGGCCCGCTGAATCCTTCGCGGCTGTCGGCGATGCGCTGGCCCGAGCTGGCGCCCGGGTCATCGTGGTGGGCACTCCCGCAGAACGAACGCTCGTCGGCGAGGTGGTGAGCGCGATGACCGAGAGATCCGTCGCACTTGCCGGGGAGCTTTCCCTGGGTGGCTTGAAGGCGGTTCTGCGCGAGTCCAAGCTGCTGGTCTGCAATGACGCAGGCGCACGGCACCTTGCGGTCGCCTTTGCCGTACCGTGCGTGGTGATGATGGGCTCGACCTCCCTCGAGAAGACGGACCTGAATCTCGATCGGGTCCAGATCCTGACGGCTGATGTCGCGTGTCGGCCTTGCTACAAGCGCGAGTGTCCGATCGACCACCGCTGCATGACACGAATTTCACCCGAACATGTCACCGCGAGAGCGCTTCCCGCCCTGGCTGCCGACGCTGCTGAAAGCTGGCGCGGGGCCCAATGGGTGGTGCGCGAGGGCGGCGGCCTGGAAGCAGCTGCATGACGGATCTTTCCATTGTCATCGTCACCTGGAATGCTCGAGATGTCCTGCTCGACGCGCTCGAATCCATCGAGCGCGAGATCCTGGGTCGGCAGGATGAGGGTCGAATCGAGGTCGAAACGCTCGTCGTCGACAACGGTTCCGAGGACGGCAGCGTCGAGGCTGCGCGCGGGAGGTTCGGCTGGGCCTGCGTTCTTGCCCTGCCGGAGAACATCGGATTCGCTGCCGGGAACAACGTCGGCCTGGCACGGGCGAAGGGGCGCTACTCCGTTCTCTTGAATAGCGACACCGTCGTCCTTCCCGACGCTCTCGAGAAATGTGTGCGATATCTCGACGCCCATCCGAAGGTCGGCGTCGTCGGGCCCCAACTCCTGAATCCCGACCTCTCCAAGCAGAACTGCATTCACAACTATCCGAGCTTGGCGACGGAGTTGATCCCGAAGGGAGTGCTCGAGAAGTTCTTTCCGCGCCGATTCCCATCCAAACGCTACGAGCACGCGGAGCCGATTCCCGTGGAAGCGGTGCTCGGGGCTTGTCTCTTCGTGCGTCGGGAGGTGCTCGACCAGGTCGGTCCGATGCCCGAGGACTACTTCTTCTTCCTCGAAGAAACGGATTGGTGCTACGGCATCGCGGCGGCTGGCTGGGAGATCATGCACATCCCCGATGCTCATGTGATCCACATCTTTGGCGCGAGCACGAAGAAGAAGATCCCGGCGGAGACCCGGATCGAATATCACCGCTCCCTGTATCATTTCTTCCGCAAGAATCGCGGCGCTGCACGAGCTGCCGGCATCAAGGCCCTGCGGATCACGAAGGCGTTGCTCTACGTGGCGATGCGTGGCCCCCTTGCACTTCTCTCGTCCTCGACTCGAGAGCGTTGGCAACAGGATTGGCGGGTATTGCGCTGGCATCTTCGGGGCTGCCCGGACAACGAAGGGCTTCGTGCGCCGCGCGCAGCCAAGCAAGAAGGGGAAACAGCATGAATGTGCTCGTGACGGGAGGCGCCGGTTTCGTAGGGTCTCATCTTGTCGATGCCCTGGTCGCGGCGGGCCATCGTGTTCGCGTGCTGGACAACCTGGATGCTCAGGTACATGGGGAGGGCGCCGAGCGTCCCGCGCACCTGCATCCGGATGCCGAGTTGCAGGTGGGCGACGTTCGCGACCGGGCGGCCGTGGCACGGGCACTGGACGGCGTGGATCAGGTCTTCCACCAGGCGGCAGCGGTCGGGGTCGGCCAATCCATGTACGAGATGGAGCAATACGTCTCGGTCAACAGCGTTGGGGCTGCGGTACTGCTGGAGGAGATCGTGGCCCGCCGGGATCGCATCCAGAAGATGGTCGTGGCTTCATCGATGTCGATCTATGGCGAGGGCGCCTATCAATCGCCCGAGGGTACGGCCGTATTTCCGGGGCTGCGCCCGGAATCGGCTCTGGCGGCGCAGCGCTTCGAGATGCATGACGACGAGGGGCGAGAGCTGAAGCCGATTCTGACGCCCGAGGAGAAACCTCTCCTCCCGACGTCGATCTACGCGATCACCAAGCGGGATCACGAAGAGATGTTTCTTGCGGTGGGCGCGGCCTACGGCATCCCCGCGGTCGCGTTGCGCTATTTCAACATCTACGGCCCGCGCCAATCGCTCTCCAATCCCTATACCGGCGTGATGGCCATCTTCTCTTCGCGCATCATGAACCGGCACCGGCCCATGATCTTCGAGGATGGTCTCCAGAGTCGGGATTTCGTGCACGTTTCCGACATCGTCCAGGCGAATCTGCTTGCGATGGGGAGGGACGAGGCGAACGGGCAGGTCTTCAACGTGGGTACGGGTCGTTCGACCTCCGTGCTGCGGATCGCAGAGATTCTCGGAGAACAACTCGATTTTCCCGACCCGCCGGATGTGGTCGGGAAGTACCGGGCTGGTGACATCCGCCATTGCTTCGCCGATACGAGCCGCATCGAGAAGGAACTCGGGTATTCAGCGACGATGACGCTGGAGGATGGCATGCGGAATCTGCTCGAATGGATCCGAACCCAGAAAGCAGATGATCGAGTCGATCAAGCAGCTCGGGAGCTCGAGGACCGGGGGCTCACGCGCTGATGGCCCGCCTCGATCGACGCAGACTCGACAAGCTCGTTTCGGGTTTCGCCCGGGTGCGTCTGCTCGTCGTGGGTGATGTGATGCTCGACGAGTATCTGTGGGGCGATGTCGATCGGGTGAGTCCGGAGGCACCGGTTCCGGTCGTCCATGTCACCCGCGAATCGATCGCCCTCGGTGGCGCGGGCAACGTCGTGCGAAACGCGGTCGCGATGAGTGCCGTCTGCCGCTTCTGTGGTGTGGTGGGAGACGATGGGGCCGGCGACCGGGTCATCGATCTGCTGAAGGATCTGGGTGTCGACGTTCAGGGAATGGTGCGGGAGGAAGGCAGGCCGACCACGCGCAAGACGAGGGTCGAGGCCCGCTCCCAGCAGATGCTGCGCTTCGATCGGGAGACCGAGGAGCCGATTTCCGGAGGCGCTTCCCGGGCCTTGTTGGCTGCAGTAGAAGCTGCCCTGCCTGGCAGCGATGGGCTCGTACTCGAGGACTACGGGAAAGGCCTGTTGCACAAGCGCGTCTTGAAGGGGCTGATGGCGCGCGCGGGGGCCGCTGGCCTGCCGGTTACGGTCGACCCGAAGGACCACGTGGCGAGCTTTCGGGGTGCGAACCTGGTGAAGCCGAATCAACGTGAAGTCGAGCAGCTCACCGGTATCCGCATCCGCAATCGAGACGATCTGCAGCGTGCCGTCGCGAAACTACGGCGGAGTCTCGGTGGTTCGGACGTGATCGTGACCCGCGGCGCCGATGGCATGACGATCTTCGAAGGCGACGCCTCGCCCGTCGACGTCCCGATCGCCCATAGCGAAGTGTACGACGTGCAGGGCGCCGGCGATACGTCGATTTCCGCCCTCACCTTGGCGCGCCTGGCGGGCGCATCCCTGCTCGAAGCTGCGGTGATCGCCAATGCCGCTGCTGGTGTCGTGGTCGGCAAGCTCGGTACGGCGACGGCAACCCCGGAGGAGATTCGCGCATTCCTCCCGGCTGCGGCGGATGCTGCACGGGCGGGTGGGCGCGCTTCGTGATCCATTCGATGACCGGCTTTGGAAGGGTGGATCTCGAGGTGGAGGGGCTGCCCATCTATGTCGAGGTTCGCAGCGTCAATCACCGGCATCTCGATGTCTCGCTTCGGGTACCCCGTGTGTTCTCGGCACTCGAAGCCGGGCTGAAGAAACTCCTGCGGGATCGTTTCCAGCGCGGAAAGGTCGATGCATCCGTCGCCTTCCCGCAGAACTCGTCGCCGCGCGCACAGCTGGTCCTGGATGCGGAGGTGGCGGAGCAATATCGCAGCTTCGCGACCGAACTCGCGGGGGGCGAGGCAACCCGACTTCCTGCTTCACAGCTCGTAGCCCTGCCGGGTGTTGCACGACTGGTCGAGCAGGAGCTTTCCGTGGAGGGCGCCAAAGGGGTTCTCGAAGAAGCTCTCGGCCGGGCAGCCGAGGAAGCCCTGGCCATGCGCCTTCGAGAGGGTGAGGCCTTGGAGCGCGAGCTGCGCGGGCGGCTGTCGGCCGTGCTTGGCCTGGTCGCATCGCTCGAGGCTCGCTCCGGTGATGTCGTGTCGGCCGCAAAGCAGCGAATCCGCAAGCGTGCCGATCAACTCCGCGAAGAGATCGGGAACCTCGACGAGGCGCGCCTCTACCAGGAAGTCGCGATCGCCGCCGACCGGCTCGACGTGACGGAAGAGTTGGTGCGCCTGCGCAGCCACGTCGAGCAATTCGGTGATGTTCTCGATTCCGCCGATGCAGCGACGCCCTGCGGGCGCCGGCTCGATTTCCTGTTGCAGGAAATGATGCGCGAAGCGAATACCGTGGGGTCGAAGGCCAACGACGCGCCACTGGCCCATTTCGTCGTCGATCTGAAAACGGAGGTCGAACGCATCCGCGAGCAGGTGCAGAATGTCGAATAGGCTGGCAGTGATGAGGGCGACGCGATGAATGACGACGCTGGCCCGCGCCTCTTGAACATCGGCTACGGCAACCTGGTCATGGCCTCACGAGTCGTCGCGATCGTTTCCCCCCAGTCCGCTCCCATGCGTCGGCTCCGAGAAGAGGCGGCAGGACGTGGAAAACTACTCGACGCGACCCAAGGACGGCGGACCCGTTCGATCCTCCTGACGGATAGCGATCTCGTGATCCTCTCGGCCATCAATCCGGAGACGATCGCGTCGCGCCTCGTTGCGGATGGGGAAACGGGTTGAGCGGGCCGCGCGGCATTCCGTTCGTGGTCTCGGCCCCGTCGGGAACGGGCAAGACGACGGTCTGTCGAGCCGTGGTCGAGAGAGACGATCAGGTGGAGTTCTCGATCTCTCATACCACCCGCCCGCGCCGTCAAGGTGAGGCAGACGGTGTGCACTACCACTTCGTCAGTGCTGAGGCCTTTGCGGAGATGATCGCGGCCGGAGGTTTCGTCGAGCACGCGGAGTACGCGGGCAACCAATACGGCACGAGCTGGGCTTCGATTGATGCGCCCCTGGCCGCAGGCCGCGATCTCCTGCTTGAGGTCGAAGTACAGGGTGCCCGCCAGCTGCGAGCCAGGCGAGACGATGCGCGCCTCGTCTTCCTGCTTCCGCCGTCCTGGCAAGCACTCGAATCGCGGTTGCGAGGCCGGGGGACGGACTCGGAGGAGGCGATCGACAAGCGCCTGGAGACTGCCCATGTGGAGCTCGCGGCGGTCCACCAGTTCGACTACGCGATCGTCAACGACGAGGCCGCCAAAGCAACGGACGCCATGCTCGCCATCATCCATGCCGAACGGGGCGGCACCACAGGAGAAGTCCGCGAGCGCTTTGGGCGGGCGCGGGTCGTCGAAGGCTTGAAGGGTGTTCTGCCCATTCCTGGGAGGACTTGATGGGGACAGCGGAGGTTCCATCTCCGTTAGGGGCCCCGAAATCCGACCCGCGAGGCGATCGCTGACGAGAGGTCGAGGCCAAGGCGCCCCACGCCCGCATTGGTCGCTGCGTCCCCACTCCGGTATTCTTCGGCAACGCCTCGTTTTGAAAGCGTTTTTCCAGCATGCTGCGCTTCAACGACATCGCCGATCGCGTGCTCGAGTATGACTCGGAGTGCGATCTCGAACTCTTGCAGCGGGCCTATGTCTTCACGGCAAAGGTTCACGAGGGACAGGAGCGCCTATCGGGCGAGCCCTATCTGATCCACCCACTCGAGGTGGCGGGCATCCTGGTCGACATGCGGCTCGACGAGGTGACGATCGTCGCCGGCCTCCTGCATGACACGGTGGAGGATACGCTCGCAAGTCTCGAGGAGATCAGGCGGCTCTTCGGGGAGGAGGTGGCGTTCCTGGTAGAGGGCCTGACGAAGATCTCGAAGGTCCAGTTTCGTTCGGCTCGCGCGCGTCAGGCAGAGAATTTTCGCAAGATGCTCGTCGCGATGTCGAAGGACATCCGTATCTTGCTGATCAAGCTCGCTGATCGCATCCACAACATGCGGACACTTCATTTCATGCCGCAGGCGAAGGCACAGGTCATCGCCCAGGAGACTCTCGACATCTACGTGCCCCTGGCCCATCGGCTTGGCATCGATTGGATGAAGCGCGAGCTCGCGGATCTGTCCTTTCGAACCCTGCACCCGGATGTCGTCATCGAGTTCGAGCGCATGCTTCGGGGAAGAAGCGACGAGCGCGAGCGCTACATCGAAGAGGTCAAGGGCATCATGGCCAAGGCGCTCGAGGAGGCCGACCTCTCCGGCGTGGTCTCGGGTCGTCTCAAGGACATGGCTTCGATCCATGGGAAGATGGCCGACCAGGGTTTGAGCCTCGACCAGATCTATGACGTGATCGCTTTTCGGATCGTCTTGGAAGGCGGCACCGAGCAGGTCTATGCCGCGCTCGGTCTCGTGCATTCGACCTGGCCTCCGGTTCCGGGTCGTTTCAAGGACTACGTCGCCCTCCCGAAAGCCAATGGATACAAATCCCTGCATACCACGGTGATCGGGCCCTACGGCGAGCGCATCGAGGTTCAGCTTCGAACCGAAGACATGCATCTCCACGCCGAGTTCGGGATCGCCGCTCATTGGCGCTACAAGGGTCACGGCGGGCGCGAACAGGACGACGAGAACTTCAACTGGCTGCGGCAACTCCTGGAGCGTCAGCAGGAGCTCGACGATCCGCACGAGTTCCTGGATACGGTCAAGGTGGATCTGTTCGCGGACGAGGTCTTCATCTTCACGCCGAACGGCGATGTGATCAACCTGCCCCGCGGTTCGACGGCCCTGGATTTTGCCTACGCCATCCATAGCGAGGTCGGCGACCATTGCTCCGGCGCGAAGGTGAGCGGAACCATGCGGCCTCTCTCCCGTGAGCTCGAGAGTGGTGACACGGTCGAGGTGATGACCAACCCGAACCAGGCACCCAAGAAGGATTGGCTCGAATTCGTCGTCTCGGGCAAGGCGAAGAGCCGCATCCGCCACGCCGTACGCCTGGCCGAGAACGAACGCAGTCGCGAGCTCGGCCGCGGAATCCTCGAGCGAGAGCTGCGCAAGGCCGGAGTCTCCCTGGCTCGCGTGCTGGAGAGTGGGGAACTCGAGCCGGTGGTCGTTCGTTTTGTCAAGGGCGGCGTGGAGGATCTGTTTGCTGCGGTCGGCTACGGACGCGTCTCTCCCCGGGCCGTGCTCGAGATGCTTCGGCCAGAGCTGGAGACAACGCCGACGGAGGAGGTGACCAAGGGGAGAAAGCTCCGCGATCTCTTCCGCAGGGAGCCCAAAACCAGTGGTTCCGGAATCAGGGTCGACGGCCATGGCGACGTGTTGGTGCGCTTTGGTCAGTGTTGCTCGCCGCTCCCCGGCGATGAGATCATCGGTTTCGTGACCCGCGGTCGCGGCGTCACCATCCACGCCCGAGAGTGCCGGGTTGCCTTCGAGCTCGACAAGGAGCGTTGTATCGATGTCGAGTGGGAAGAAGCCTCGGATATCAAGCGGCGCATTCGCATCAAGGTCACCTCGCGGGATGCGCCGGGACTTCTGGCCAAGGTGACCAAGACGATTTCTGCGGCCGGAATCAACATCGGCTCGGCGCGCATCGATACGCATGACGATACGACGGCGACCCAGACTTTCGATCTCTGGGTCGGTGATGTGACGACGCTGCGTCAGATGATGAAGGATATCCAGAAGGTAAAGGGTGTTCTGGCCGTCGAGCGTGTGCGCTCGTGAACGTCCCTCGTCCGAAGCTCAGTGTTTGCATCATCGCCTGCAACGAGGAGCGGGATCTCCCCCGTTGTCTCGCCTCCGTTGCGTTCGCGGATGAGATCGTCGTAGTCGTGGACGATCGCAGCCGGGACGCCACCGAAAAACTGGCAAGCGAGGCCGGCGCGAAGACGATTCTGCGCGCGTATGATGGGAATATCGAGCAGAAGAACTTTGCACTGGGTCAGGTCCAGGCGGAGTGGGTGCTGGCTCTCGATGCCGACGAGGCACTCAGCGATCCGCTGGCGGCAGAGCTGAAGGCGTTTCTCGCAGGCGGCGCAGAAGGCGTCGTGGGCATGGAGATCAACCGGGTGACTTGGCATCTGGGTCGCTGGATCCGGCACGGCGAGTTTTTTCCGGATTGGCAGCTCCGTGTCTTCCGAAACGGGGCCGGCCGCTGGGTCGGCACGAATCCGCATGGTCGGGTCGAGCTCACGGCTGGGATCGGAAGCCAGGGACGGTTCAGCGGCGAGGCCTATCATTGGAGCTATCGGGATCTGGCGGATCAGGTCGATCGCATCCAGGATTTCAGCAGCATCCAGGCCAGGGCCAATCTGGGACGCGGCCGCCGCCATGCCCTCCGCGACATGATCCTTCGGCCACCGACACGCTTCCTGCGTGCCTTCATTCTCAAGCAGGGTTTCCGGGACGGAGTGCCCGGCTTCATCATCGCCGCGGCCACGGCCTTTCACGTCTTCCTGAAGTACGCCAAGCAATGGGAATTCGACCATCTCGGGGCCGATGAAGAAGCGCAAGATGCTGGCAAAGCGAGGCGGTCGGAATAGTGTCCCCGCTCCGGGTGCTTCAGCTGACGAGCGATTGGAAATGGACCGGGCCGGCGGAACCGATGCTTCGTCTGGCGGAAGGTCAGCGGGCACGTGGTCATCAGGTGTGGCTGGCATGTCCGTCGGCGCCGGAGAGCGCCGATCGTTCGGTCGGCAGCGAAGCGCGAAAGCTCGGATGGATCCCTTCTCTGGAGTTGCCACGCGGCCGCGGTGTGAGGCCCCTCTCGGATCTTCCCACGATTCGCGCGTTGCGGGGCTTGATCGACGAGCACGGAATCGAACTCGTCCATACCTGGCATACCCGGGATCACGTTCTTGCGTTGCGCGCCGCGGGGCGGCGCTCCATTTCGGGGCGCCCGGCCGTGGTTCGCTCCTACCGCATCGCTGAGCAGATCGCGGATCGCCCGTGGAATCGTTGGTTGTATGGCGCGCGGACGGATGGGCTGCTGTGCGTTTCTCCTGAAACAGCACGAAGCAATCGCGCCTTGCGCCGCGGTCGCGCGATCCGTGGGGTGTTCGGGGCGGTCGACGTGGATCGCTTTCGCCCTGTCGCCCCGGATGCAGATCTGCGACGCGCGCTCGGGCTGGCCCCCGAGCACCACGTCGTGGGGATCGTCGCCCGCGTGCAGCCCCATCGTCGCTTCGATCTGCTTCTCGAGGCAGCGCGGCTTCAAGCCGATCGCGATCCCGCATTCCGCCTGCTCGTGATCGGTCGAGGGACCCGGCGCTCCGAACTGGCCGAGGAACCGGCTCGGCGGATGGGATTGGAGGATCGGGTCGTGTTCGCAGGCTACCGCCGCGAGGACTACGCGGACGTTCTGCGCAGCATGGATGTCTTCACCTTCCTCGTGCCGGGGAGCGACGGTACCTGTCGTGCGCTCCTGGAAGCTGCGGCCGCGGGCATTCCCGCTGTCACGCTACGCCGCGGAGCGTTGCCCGAAATCGTGGTGGACAGGAAGACGGGCCTGCTCGTGCCCGACGATCCGGTGGCCTTGGCGGACGGCTGGCAAGCGCTCCTCGATGATGACGAGAAACGGCGGGCTTTCGGCGCCGAGGCGCGAAAGCGGGCCGAAGCCTGTTTCACGCCGGAACGATTGGCCGACGAGGTCGAGGTGCTCTACCGCGAGGCGCTTGCTTGAACTCGCTATTCGTGCCCGGGCGGCTGTGTCTCATGGGAGAGCATTCCGATTGGGCGGCAGGCTACCGATCCACCGATCCGGGGATCTCGCGCGGTCATTGTCTTGTTGCGGGCACCGACCAGGGCCTTCGCGCAGAAGCCCGGCCGATCGCGGGTGCCCTCGAGATCGAGAGCATCCTGCCCCACGGCGAAGAGATGGGGCCGGCACGAATCCAGGCCACGGCCTCGGCGTTGGCTGCCGCCGCTGCCGGTGCCGATTTCTTCAGCTACGCGGCTGGCGTTGCGGCAGAGGCGATCGAGCGGTTCCAGGTCGGCGGCCTTCGCCTACGAGTCCAATCCGATCTCCCTGTTCGCAAGGGTTTGTCTTCGTCGGCCGCCGTCTGCGTCTTGTTGGCTCGGGCGTATTCGGAAGCCTATGAGCTCGGCCTCGATCTGGATGCCGAGATGGATCTCGCCTACGCCGGGGAACGCCGCACGGGTTCGGAATGCGGACGCATGGATCAGATCTGCGCCTATGGTCGCCAGATCACTTCCCTCGTTTTCGATGGCGCTGATCTGGAGGCCGAAGTCGTGGAACCCGGTGCCGCATTCCACTTCTTGATCGTCGACCTCCGTCGGGGCAAGGACACGCGTCGAATCCTCTCCGACCTCAACGCTTGTTTTCCGGACACGGAGGGAGCCTTGGCGCGTCGGGTTCGGGAGGGTCTCGGGGAGGCGAACGCCCAGCTGGTGGCGGAAGGGCGCCGCGCGATCGAAGTCGGCGACCCGGTTGGCCTGGGCGCTTGTCTCACTGAAGCCCAGGCGTGCTTCGACGAGGCCGTGGCACCCGCCAGCGAAGAGCTCCGCTCTCCGCGCTTGCACGAAATCCTGGCCCATCCCGCCGTTGCCGAACTCGGCCTTGGTGCCAAGGGGATCGGTTCTCAAGGGGACGGCTCGGCCCAGGTGTTGGCCCGTGATGATCGGGCACGCGAGGAGCTGGCTCGCAGACTGGAGGAAGAAGAGGGCGTGACCTGCCTGCCGTTGAATCTCGGTAGCGAACGTCCCTCGGACGAGGCTGTGGGTTAGCATGGACGCGATGTCGAATGCATGGTCGCGGGGCTGGATGCTCGCAGGCCTGATGCTTGTCGGAGTCAGTTCCTCCGGATGGGGAGGAGCTTCGGTTGCGAGCGCCCTGACGGCTCGAGAGGCTCAGGTCTTCCAACAGATCTGCGCCGAATGTCATACCCAGCCGGGCATCGGGGTTCCGGTGGTCGGGGGCGAGACCGAATGGCAAGCGCGTCGGGCCAAGGGGCTCGACCAACTCCTCGCCAACACCGTGGACGGCTGGTTTGGGATGCCTCCTCTCGGTACCTGCAGCTTTTGTACGGAAGAGGAGCTTCGGCATCTCGTGGCCTTCCTGGCCGGAATTCCCCCGGCCCGCGAAGAATGAGAGCGACCACGCGACGGGAGCTTCTCCACGCGGCACTCGTTGCGGCGGGAACCGGTCTGCTTCCGGCTTGCCGCAGGACGAGCTTGGGGCCGGCCTCGGAAAACCTTCCCGCCTACCATTCCGGTGAAGCCCTGCCCTGGCGAAATTGGGCTGCCAACCAGGGCTGCCGGTCCGCCCTGCGCGGTGCCCCCACGAACGAGGCGGCCTTGGCTGATCTTCTTCGAACGGCACCCGGTGTGATTCGTCCGGTCGGCGCGGGGCATTCCTTCAGCCCATTGGTTCCCAGCGACGGCACGCTGGTCGCCTGCGATCTGATGAGTGGGGTCGTGAGCGCGGATACGGAGCGCCTCCAGGCCGAGGTCTGGGCGGGCACCCGGCTTCATCAGCTCGGCCCCGCCCTCCAGGCCGTGGGGCAGGCCATGCCGAACCTTCCCGATATCGCGTACCAGGCCCTGGGTGGAGCCGTCGCGACATCGACCCATGGGACGGGCCCGGCCTTCGGCTCGCTTTCGAGCACGCTGCAGGCGTTGACGCTGGCGACGCCCGCTGGCGATCTCATCGAATGCAGCTTCGATCAGAACCCGGAGATCTTTCAGGCCGCTCGCTGCTCGTTGGGCGCGCTTGGTGTCGTGAGCCGAATGACACTGCAGAACCAACGACCCTTCGATCTCACCGAGACCACCTCGTTCGAGATCCTGGAGGATGTGTTGGATGAGATCGAGGATCGACGCAAGCGGCATCGCCACTTCGAATTCTACGCCTTTCCGCATACCGGCGCGGCGATGGTCATTGCGACGGACGAGGGACGCCATGAGCCCACGCCGGAGTTTCCTGTCGAGGAGGACCCGATCCAGGCCCTCCGCGACGCTTATCGCAAGGTCGGTGGCGTGCCTCTGCTGGGAAGCCGGCTCTACGAGAGCATCGTCTCCGACCTCGGGGGCGCCGAGTCCATCGTCCGCAGCGGGCCATCCTTCCAGGTCTTGACCCACGTGCGCATCTCTCGCTTTCGCGAGATGGAGTACACCGTGCCGTCCGACGCGGGGCCCGATTGTCTTCGGGAAATCCTCGACACGATTCGGCGCAAGGGAATCCCCGTGATTTTCCCGATCGAGTATCGGTACGTCCAACGGGATGATAGTTGGCTCAGCATGTTCCATGAGCGGGATGGCTGCACGATCTCGATCCACCAGTTCGCGGACGAGGAGTATCGCCCCTACTTCAATGCGATGGAGCGCGTGTTCCGGAAGTACGAAGGCCGGCCTCATTGGGGCAAGCTGCATACCCAGACCTCCGAGAGCCTGGCTCAGCTCTACCCCCGCTGGAAGGATTTCCTGGCCGTGCGAGAGAGCCTCGATCCGAAGGGCCGGATGCTCAATGAACACCTCCGGTCCGTCTTCGGCGTGACCCGGAGCCCGGCATGGGAGGAGACTTCATGAAGCGGCGCAGCTTTTTGTTGGCGGCGGCGGGTGCGGCGGCCGGGCTCTGGTGGCTTCGCCCGGAGAGCCGCGGGCGGGGCGGACACGAGGTCTATTTCCTGGAACTCTCGGCTGCTCTGCAGCGAGAGGGCCTCGCACGGCCCACGTTGGTTGTCGACCTGGACCGGCTCGATTCCAATATCGAGGAGGTTCGGCGGGCTCTTGGCCCTCGCGCATTCCGAATCGTCGCGAAATCCCTTCCCAGTGCGCCGATGCTCGACTACGTGATGGCACGAGCCGAAAGCCAGCGACTCATGGTCTTCCACCAGCCGTTCCTGAACGCGGTCGCTGCGAGTCATCCAAGCGCCGACCTGCTGCTCGGCAAGCCGATGCCGGCGATCGCCGCGAATCGCTTCTACGAGCGGCTACGGCCAGGTGCCTTCGATCCCGCGCGCCAGCTCCAATGGCTGATCGATAGCCCGGAGCGCTTGCGGCAGTACCGCGAGCTCGCCGAGGCGCGAAATCTCGAACTCATCCTCAATGTCGAGATCGATGTGGGTCTTCGGCGCGGGGGAATGGGGAGTCCTGCGGAATTGGCACGCCTGTTGGCAGTCATCCGGGACGATCCTCACCTGCGCTTCGGCGGTTTGATGGGCTACGACGCGCACGCGGCGCTTCCCGAAGCCCTGGGTGTGCGCGCCAGGGAGTTCGAGCGCGTCGAGGCGCGCTATCGAGGCTTCCTCGAGGCCTGGCGCAGCCAGGCCGGCGATTGGCGCGAGCAAGATCTGATCTTGAATGCCGCCGGTAGCCCCACCTATCGTCTGTGGGACGACGTCGACGGCCTCTCCAACGAACTCGCAATCGGCTCCGGCCTCGTCAAGCCCCTGAACTTCGATATCGATACCCTCTCCGAGCATGTTCCAGCGCTCTTCATCGGGACGCCGGTTCTCAAGGTCAAGGAGGGCCTTGAGCTCCCCGCCATCGATCTGGGCCCGCTTCACCAACTCTGGGATCCGAATCGCGCGCGGACATTCTTCTTGTACGGCGGCTACTGGAAAGCCGAGCCCGTATCTCCGCCCGGACTCGTCACCCATCCCATCTACGGCCGGAGCACGAATCAGGAGATGTTGAACGGTTCGCGGCAGGTCGATCTCGGCGTTGACGACACGGTCTTCTTCCGGCCCACCCAGAGCGAGTTCGTGATGCTCCAGTTCGGCCCGATTGCCGCCGTGCGCGGAGGGAAGATCGTCGATCTCTGGGAGCCTCTCCCCCAGGCGGCCTAGCTAGCCCGGGCTGCCCTGCAGCGTCATCAGTTCCCGATACAGCCCGCCCCGAGCCATCAGCTCATCATGCTTGCCTACGTCGGCCACCTTGCCGCCGTCGAGGACGAGGATCTTGTCGGCGTGTCGAACGGTCGAGAGCCGGTGTGCAATGATGAAGACAGTTCGCCCGCCCAGGAGCGTTTCGATGGCGTCCTGCACATAGCGCTCGCTCTTGGCATCGAGGGAACTCGTGGCCTCGTCGAAGATCAAGACATCCGGGTCGCAAAGAATGGCCCGGGCGATGGTGATGCGCTGGCGTTGGCCCCCCGAGAGACGAACGCCGGCGTCGCCGACATCCGTTTCGTAGCCCTCGGGAAGCTCGCTCGCGAACTCTTCCACGTGGGCGGCACGAGCCGCTGCCAGGACTTCGTCCTCACTCGCGTCCGGCCTGCCGTAACGGATGTTCTCCCGGATGCTGCCCGTGAACAGGAATGGATCCTGGCTGACCACGGCGCAACGATCCTGCCAGGAATGGCGCGCCAGGTTTCGCAGATCGATGCCATCCACCTCGATGCGGCCCTCTTCGGGATCGTAGAAACGCAGGATGAGATCGACGAGGGTGGTCTTGCCGCTGCCGGTCGGGCCGACGATGGCAACGACCTCGCCGCGCACGACCTCCAGGGAGAGGTCCGTCAGCACGGGCTCGCGGCCGTAGGAGAAGGAGAGGTTGGAGATCGAGATCCCATTGCGCAGTGCGGGCAAGTGGACGGCATCCGGCGCGTCGGCCGGCTCGCCCTCGGTATCGAGGAGTTGGAAGAAGCGTTCAGCCGAAGGCATGGCCTCCTGCAGCTTGGTCCAGCCCTTGGTGATCTCCTTCATGGGCCGGTAGGTCGTCTGCATTACGACGATGAAAGCCATGAGTGAGCCGACCGTGAGGCCCCAAAGTTGCCCGGCGACGACGGCGACGCCTAGCAATAGCACGCCGATGCCGGCCGCATTGGTAATGGCCTCGACGACGGCGCGGGAGAGCGCCCGGTTCTTGACGACCTTCAGGTTTCGGCGGTAGTAGCGGAGGTTGTGCTCGTCGAAGGCATGTTCCTCGCCCGGCTCGGCACGGAAGGCTTTGATGACCTTGATTCCCGCAAGGATCTGGACGAGCCGCCCGGTGACGTCTGCCTGGCTCTGCTGCCGGCGTCGCGCGCTCTTGCGGATGCGACGGCCGAAGATCGCGATGGCGCCTGCGACCGGGGGCGCGACGACGACCAGGGTGAGCGTGAGTGGCCACGAGAGGTAGAGCAACGTCGCGACACCTACGCCCAGCGCGAGCACGCTCTGGACGACATCGGAGAAGAGCAGGTCGAGGGATTGCTGTGCTCGCTGGGCGTCGTTCATCACCCGGGAGAGCGTGTCGCCACGGCTCACGCCGTGGTGGAAGCGCAAGGGAAGGCGGAGCAGCTTCGCACAGAGATCCCGCTGAACGTCCACCAACACACGCCCGAGCACGGTCTCGGCAAGGTAGACCTGGAAGAAATGGGAGATCGGCAGAAGCGTCAGGATCAGCAGGGCTGCCAGCAGGATGCGTGGCAGGGTCTCCTTGACCTTGCTGACGACCGCATCGCCGCCAGGCGCTTCGGCCTCCGCGAGAGCATCCGGGGCGCTGGCGTCTCCGCCGCCGAGTGCGGAGTCGAACCAATCGCCGAGCGCCGGTGCGCTGCCAGCCGAAGCCTGCGGCAGGATGACATCATCGAAGAGCGGTTGGACGAGCACGGCCCGGCCCGTGCGGGCGCCGGAATAGACAAGGGCTGCCAGGATGGCGACCAGCATGAGCCCCACGTACGGACGCACGTAGGCGAGCAGGCGCCAGAATGAGGAGAACGACCCAGGAGCCAGAGCCCCGGGTTCCTCCCCAGGCATGGGGGAAGGTTCGGTCAACATTTCCTCCGGGGGCACCGCCGAGGGTAGGGGCTACCCGAGCTCCTCGCGAATGGCATCCCCCGCCCGCCAGCCGAGCAGGAGTTCGCCTTCGAGACCCAGCGAAGCCACCTCCTCGCGGGGCAGGGTGAAGACGGGTTCGCGGCTGCGGGTGCGGATGTTCACCGTGCTGGGCCAGCCGCTCGCGTGTGCGGGTTGGCTCATGGGATCGTCCCAACCAGGGATGGGGGGTAGGGGCCCCGCCTTCAGCCGCTTCTCGGAGAAGGGCATCAACTCGCGGATCTCGGCCTCCAGGGCGTCCGCTGCCGGTGCCGGATCGGCCTCGGCCGGGATCGTCGCACTGGCCACCAATTCGGCGAAGCGACTGCCCCGCGCCGAGGGATGGACCGAAAGACGAATCGGGCTGACGAACGGAGAGCCTTCTGGAGCAGGAAGCAAGGCGCGGGGCGCCAGCGGCTCGGGCACCACTTCCCGGAGCGCGCGGAAGTGGACGGCGCAACGCCTGAAGGCCGGCGCCTCCCCGCCCAGAAAGCCCGGGACGGGCTTGTCCCAGCCCTCGAGGGCCCGGGTAAGGGATCCATCCACCGTGTTGATGACCAGGGCGCGCCCCAACCATACATCTCCCGGCCCGGCGCGGAGGATGCCCGGATGTTGTCCCAACTCGACGAATTCGAAGGGGCAGCCGATGGTTCGGAATTCTGCGTGGAGGGATTCCAGCCGTTCGCGCAGCGCACCCAACAGGCCTGTTTCGCGAATCGAGTGGCCACTACCGCCGGCCAGGTTCGCGCCTAGCAAGCGGGTCGCCGGTTCTGGCCCTGGGTCGGTCCCTGGTAGCTCGCTGAGTCCTCGGCTCTGGAGGGAGAAGTAGTCGGCGAGTTCGCCATCCGCCGTGGAGACGCCGGTCGGAAGCCCAACCCCTGTCGGGGCATCTCGGGAGAATGAGGGCAGACGTGCCCCTCGCTTCACGAAGGGGGCCTCGAGCAATCCCTGTCCGAGTTCCGCGGCACTGCGTTCGAGTTCGTGGGCAAGGGCCCGGGCATGCTCGGGTTTGGCCAGACCCCAAGCGACGAGTTCCCCGGCCGTCATGTCCCGATCCCCGACATCGAGGCGGGCTTCCGGAAGAAGCACTTGATAGGCGACCTCGCTCGGCGCGAACCGTCGTCGCTCGATCAAGGGGATCCCGAGGGCGCGAAGGGCCCCATCGGCCAGGCCCCCTCCGAGCACGCCAGGCACGATGAAGGGCTCACGCAGCAACAACGGCGTGCGGGCGGTCGCGTCCTCTTCCGCGATCAACACCCTGTGGCCCGCCATCGCGAGCCGGATTCCGACGACCAGGCCGGGCAGGGCGCTGCCCAGCACCAGCACGTCCCAGCGGCGCGAACGAAGGCTGTTCCGGGTGTCGATGCGCGCTCGAGCCATCAGCGCTCCGCGGGCCCGGGCTTCATCCAGCCGGGCCCTTCTCGCCGCCCTCGAAGAGCAACGGCGGCTCGTCTTCCGGCTTGGCTTCGACGCTGCCGATCCGATAGGCGCGTTCGCCCATTCCGGCGAGACGTTCCAGCATGTCGTCCGCGTCCTGGCGGCGAGCGATCAGGATCATTCCGAGGCCACAATTGAAGACGCGGCGCATCTCCTGCTGCGAGATCTCGCCGTGCTTCGCCAGGAAATCGAAGATCGGGGGGCGCGGCCAGGCCGAGAGATCGATGCGGGCGCGTACGCCTGAGGGCAGGATCCGGGGAACGTTGCCGTCGAAGCCGCCGCCGGTGACGTGGACGATGCCGTTGAGGGTGAAATCACGCAGCAGGTTGAGGACCGACTTGACGTAGATGCGCGTCGGCGTGAGCAGGGCAGCAGCGAGCGATGTATTCAGCTCGGGCGGCGCTTCTCGCAGGTCGAATTTTCCGGCGGCGATGCCTTCGTCGATGATTCGGCGGACCAGCGAGAAGCCGTTCGAGTGGACTCCGTTGGAAGCCAGGCCGATCAGCACATCTCCGACGCCGATGCTCGAACCGTCGATGACCCGATCCCGTTCGACGACACCGACTCCGAATCCCACCAACTCCAGCTCGCTCTTCGGGTAGAAACCGGGCATGCTCGCCGTCTCACCGCCGAGGAGCGCACAACCCGCGCGCCGGCAGCCTTCGGCTACGCCGCGCAAGGCCTCCGCGGCAATCTCTTCATCCAACTCGCCCATGGCGAGGTAGTCGAGGAAGACGAGCGGTTCGGCGCCCTGCACGACCAGATCGTTGACGACCATGGCGACGCAATCGATCCCGATCGTGTCATAGCGGCCCATCAAAGCTGCCAATTTCAGCTTCGTTCCGACCCCGTCGGCGCCCGCCACGAAAATCGGGGAGCGGTAGCGCTCGGGTGCCTTGAAGAGGCCGGCAAAGCCGCCAATCGAGGACAGGATCTCTGGCCTGAAGGTGCTCCGGGAGATCTCCTTGATCTCGTCGACGAATCCCTCGTCCTTGTCGAGATCGACACCGGCACGCGCGTAGGCAGGAGCGCTCTTCTCGTCGGGGGGCGACATGGGGCCTTGATAGCAATTCCATGGGCCCAGCGCGCCCATATGGCAGCCGGGCGACTATCCCAACACGAGTTCGGCAGCCGTTCGGATCTGGTTCGGGTCACCGGACATCATGAGGAGGTGTGTGACGGGCGTGTCCCTCCAGGCGTCCAGCCGGTCACGGATGCGTTCCGCCGGACCCACCAGCGAGATTTCATCGCAGAACTCGTCCGGGACCGCGTGCACGGCTTCCTCGCGTTTCCCTTCCATGAAGAGCTCCTGGACCTTCGCGGCCTCCGCCTCGAAACCCATGCGGGCCATGAGTTCCTTGTGGAAGTTCCGCTTTGCCGAGCCCATGCCCCCGATGTAGAAGCCGAGCATGGTCTTCTGGGCCATGAGCCCGGCCTTCACGTCGTCGGTGAGAATGACGCTCACTCCGGCGCAGATCTCGAACCCTTCCGGTGCGTCCTTCAGGGAGTCGGAGTAGACCTCGGGCCGGTAAGGCGAGTAGTAGAGTGGCAGCCAGCCCTGACATAGCTCTGCCGCCAGGGCGACGTTCTTGGGCCCCTCGGCACCCAGGAAGATGGGTACGTCCGCGCGCAGTGGGTGGGTGATCGGCTTCAGCGCCTTTCCCATCCCCCACGCTCCCTCGCCCGTGTACGGCAGCGGGTAGTGGGGGCCAGGATTCTGTACCGGAGCCTCCCGCCGCAACACCTGTTGGATGATGTTCACGTACTCGCGGGTGCGCGAGAGCGGCTTCGAGAAGGGTTGGCCATACCAGCCCTCGACGACCTGGGGCCCGGAGACGCCGAGACCCAGGACGACTCGGCCCTTCGACAGATGATCCAGGGTGAGCGTGTGCATGGCGGTGGCGGTGGGCGTGCGAGCCGAAAGCTGCACGACGGCCGTCCCCAGCCGGATGCGCTCGGTATGCGCAGCGATCCAGGTGAGCGGCGTGAACGCGTCGGAACCCCAGGATTCGGCGGTGAAGACGATGTCGTAGCCGAGCCGCTCGGCCTCCTGGGTGGTCTCGACGAAATTGGGCGGTGGCTGCGCTGGCCAATAGCCAAGTTGCAGGCCGAGCTTCAGATCTTTGGCCATGGGGTCTCCTCGTGAAGACGATTCGATAGCACGCTTGGCGCCCCTGGCCCGAAGGTCGAACGACGGCCCCGCACCTTTTTGGCCCAGGGCGGATGAAATCCCTGCGGGGAGAGCCCATGAGCCGGTGGAGAAACAGTCTTGTCCTCCTGACTCCCCCGAATTGCAGCCCCGTGGACCGGTGGCTCCATCGGGCGATGGCCTGCGTGCTAGAGTGCCGCCGTGCGGATTGCGGTCGTGATTCCCGCGCTCCACGAAGCCGATCGGATCTGCGCCGCCGTTCGGAGCGCCCATGAGCCGGAAGTCGACGTGATCGTCGCGGATGGGGGCAGTGTGGATGCGACCGGGCAGCGTGCAGAAGAAGAAGGGGCGATCGTGGTGCGCTGCGAGCCGGGCCGAGCCAGACAATTGGCAGCGGGTGTCGCCGCTGCGGGCCCGGTCGATGCGTTCTGTTTCCTGCACGCCGATACCCTGCTCCCGCCCGGTTGGTCCCAAGCGATCCGCCGGGTTCTCGCCGACCCTGAAGTCGCCGGTGGGGCCTTCACGTTCCGTTTCACCGGGGGCGGTGCAAAGCTCCGCTTCATCGAGGCATGGGTCGCCTTGAGGGTGCGGCTCTTCAGGCTTCCGTACGGTGACCAGGCGCTCTTCCTGCGACGCCCCGTGCTCGAAGCGATGGGGGGAGTCCCTCAGGTTCCCATCATGGAAGACCTGGATCTGGTGCGGGGCCTGCGACGACACGGCCGGCTGGCCGTTCTCGAGGAGCCGGTGCGTACCTCCGCCCGGCGCTACGAGAGCCGGGGCTTCGTCCGTACCGTCCTCCGCAACCTGATGGCGCTCGTGGCGTGGCGCGTCGGGCTCGACCGCGAGCGGGTTGCGGCCTGGTACCGCCGTTGAGCGCCGCCGAGGGTTTCTCCCAAGACAGGGAAACGATCGCCAGGAACCGTCGCATGATGTTCCGGCGGCTTCGTCACTACGTGACGCGCAACAAGACGGATTACCTCCTCGGCGTGCTCACCACGATCGCCTATGCGGGCTTCTTCGTCGCACTTCCGGTCACGGTCGGCTGGTGCGTCCAGGCTCTGGCCGAAGGGATGCCTGCGGAGGAGGTCGCCCGCCGCTGTGCCGTGCTCTTCGTGGTCGCCGTTGCCCGTTCGGGCGTCCGGTTCTTCTCGCGCGTGCGCATCTTCAACGCGGCCCGAGAGATCGAATACCAGATGCGCAACGATCTCTTCGAGCATCTACAACGCCTCCCCCAATCGTTCTACTTCCGTTGGCGCACCGGGGATCTGATGAGCCGTTGCGTGAACGATCTGACGTCCGTGCGGCTGATGCTCGGGCCCGGGCTCCTCTCCGTGGCTCAGACGCCCGTCCTGGTGGGCGCCACCCTTGCGGCGATGTTCTATCTCGATGCGAAGCTCGCCGCGTTGGTCTTGATCCCGTATCCGCTCTTCATCCTGATTTCGCGGGCTTTCGGGCGCGCCATGCATTCGAGCAACCTGGCCGTGCAGGTCGGTCTGGCCGACATGTCGAACCATCTCCAGGAAACGGTCTCGGGGATCGCCGTGGTCAAGGCCTACGCCATGGAAGACCACACCCGCGGACGCTTCGCCGATCTCTGCGACGACCTCTACCACCGACAGCTCCGCGTTGCCCGGGTGAACGGTGCCATGCCGGCGGTGACGAGCCTCCTGCCGATGATGGGGATGTGGATCATCTTCCTGGTCGGCGGTGCGGCCGTAGCCGCGGACGAGATGACCATCGCCGAGTTCTTCACGTTCTCGATGTTCAACTACGAGTTGACCTTCCCCATCTTCATCATGGGTTGGGTCTTCAACCTCGTGCAGCGGGGCACGGCATCGGTTCAGCGCATCGACGAAGTGCTCTCCTCCGAGCCGGCGATCGCCGATCCAGCGGATCCGGTCGATCTGGTCGATCCAAGGGGAGAGATCGATTTTCGCGATCTCACGTTCAGCTACCCCGGAAGCGAACGGGAGCCAGCACTCCGAGATGTGAACCTCCACGTGCCCGCGGGCAGCGTGCTGGGCATCGTGGGCCCGGTAGGCGCCGGGAAGACGACGTTGGCGTCGCTCATCCCGCGGCTCTATGAAGTCGAGGACGGGCACGTCTTCGTCGATGGCATCGATGTGAACCACATCGGGCTGCGCCCGTTGCGTCGCAGCATCGCCAGCGTGCCCCAGGATTCGTTCCTGTTCTCGATGACCCTCGCCGACAACGTCGCCTATGGCCTTGCTTCTACCGAGCCGGCAGAAGTGCTCCGAGCTGCCGAGCGGGCCCAGTTGGCGAAAGACGTTGCCGAGTTACCCGAACGCTACGAGACGGTGGTGGGCGAGCGCGGTGTGATGCTGTCTGGCGGTCAGCGGCAGCGGACGGCCCTGGCGCGGGCCCTGGCGTTGGACCCCGCGATCCTGATCCTCGATGACACGCTCTCCGCCGTCGACGCAGAGACGGAAGCCGCCATCCAGGAGAACCTGTCGGAGGTCTTCGAGGGGCGTACTGTCGTGATCGTTGCTTCCCGCGTGACGACCGTGCGCGATGCGGATTTGATCGTCGTGCTCGATGAAGGCCGCATCGTCGAGCGGGGCACGCACGAGAGCCTGCTTGCCGAGGGCGGTCTCTACGCCCGGCTTGCCCAGGACCAGGCGGCCATGGAACAACGCGCCGCTCAGGTTCAGGCTCTCGAGGCCCGCGGATGAGCGCACCTCGCGGAACGGGTTTGAATGCGATTCTCGAGGAAGAATTGCTCGGGAAGGCCGTCGATCGCGTCCTGCTCGGCCGACTCTGGGCCTGGGTGGAGCCCTACAAGGGGAGGGTGGCCCTCACCATCCTGATGGTCGTGCCGATGTTCCCGTTGGAGCTGGCGCCGGCCTGGATCGTCAAGACCGGAATCGATCGCGTGATGCTTGCCGAGGAAGCGGGCGGTTCGGGCCCACTCGACGCATGGCTCACGGCGCCCGAGGGCTGGCCGCCTCTGGTCTGGCTCGCCGGCCTGTTTCTCGTCGTTTCGGTTTCGTCCTCTGTCCTGACCTACGCGCATTTGTTGCTGATGGTTGCGACGGGCCAGGCGGCCATGCGCGATCTCCGACGTGAAGTCTTCGACCACATCCAGGGCCTGCATCTGGGCTTCTTCGATACCTATCCGGTGGGAAGGCTCGTCACCCGCGCAACGAGCGATGTCGAACACGTTGCCGAGATGTTCAGTCAGGGTCTCGTGGCTCTGGTCACGGATATCCTCAAGATGATCGGCTTCGCCGTCGTGCTCTTCGCGGTGAACGCGAAGTTGGCGCTCTGGACGTTCGCCGTCGTGCCCTTTCTCGTCGTTGCGGCGGTGGTGTTCCGGCTGAAGGTGCGTGAAGCGTTCCGAAGCACGCGGGTGCTCTTGGCGCGCATCAACGCCACGATCCAGGAGACCGTGACCGGGATGAAGGTGGTGCAGCTCTTCACCCGCGAAGAGCGGAACCTCCGGGACTTCGAGGACTTGAATGGGGCGCATCGGGACGCCTGGCATAAGTCGATCTGGTACGACTCGGCTCTCTTTTCGGTGGTCGAGCTTGCGAGTGGCGTCACTGTGGCTGTGGTGATCTGGGCTTCTACCGGTTGGGCTACCGCCGGCGTGATCTACCTCTTCATCAACTACATGCGTCGCTTCTTCATGCCTCTGCGCGACCTTTCGGCCAAGTACTCGGTGATGCAATCCTCGATGGCGAGCATCGAGCGCATCCTTCAGCTGCTCGATACGGAGCCGGCGATCCGGGACCCGGAGCCCGGCTGGGAGCGACACGTCACCGGCAGCGCCGCGCCGGCCGTGCGGGGTGAAATCGAGTTCGACCACGTCTGGTTCTCGTACTCCAACGCAGATGGCGAGGAGGACTGGGTGCTTCGGGATGTCTCCTTCAAGGTGGCCCCGGGCGAAAAGGTCGCGTTCGTCGGGGCGACAGGTGCAGGGAAGACGACTGTGATCAACCTGCTCACCCGTCTCTATGAAGTGAGCCGGGGCCGAATCCTGCTCGATGGCGTCGATCTGCGTGAGATCCCCCAGGCCGAGCTGCGGCGCCGGGTGGGCATGGTGCTGCAGGATGTCTTCTTGTTCAGCGGGAGCGTGGCGGACAACCTGGCCCTCGGCCGGGAAGACCTCGATCGCCCGGCCATCCAGACGGCGGCCACGGCTGTCGAAGCCGATCGCTTCATCGCGGCGCTCCCCGAGGGCTACGAGACGGAGGTTCGGGAGCGCGGAACCAACTTCTCCACGGGCCAGCGCCAGCTGCTCTCCTTCGCCAGGGCCCTGGCCCACGGAGGGGATGTCCTGGTCCTGGACGAGGCCACCAGCTCCATCGATACCGAGACCGAAGCCATGGTCCAACGAGGCATTCATGTCCTCATGGAAGGCAAGACCTCGCTCGTGATCGCCCACCGCCTTTCCACCATCGAAGACGTCGATCGCATCTACGTGCTCGATCGCGGTGAGCTGGCCGAGAGTGGAAGCCACGCCGAGCTACTCGAGCTCGATGGCCTCTACGCGAACCTGCTCCGCCTGCAAGTCGAAGGGGACGTTCCGCGCGAACTCGGGCTGTTCGTCGACGCCTCTGCCAACCACTGAACCTTCCCGGCGAGCGTCCCACATTCGAACTCGGTGAGAAGGCTGCGTGCGCTGCCTACGAGTTCGATGGAAGAGGCGGATCGCATTTGCTCATCCTTCCCGGGTGCGTACGCTGGCGAGGTGGGGGTGGTACGAGGTGTCTCGGAAGAACGCATAGAACGGGCGGTAAGGGAGATTGCGCCGCTCTCTGTATCCGCCCTCGCGTTGGTGAGGCTGACGAGTGACCCCAACCACGCGGCCGAAGACATCGTGAGGGTCGTCGATCAGGATGCCTCCCTGACGATCCGATTGCTGCGCATCGCCAACTCTCCCGTCATCGCTCCGGTGGCTCCGATCGAGAGCGTGGCGCATGCGGTCTCGTTGCTGGGTGACCGGACCGTCGTTTCCGCCGCTCTCTCGATCGGGGCCAATTGGATGCAGGCCCCGCTTTCGGGCTACGGACCCGATGCGAAGCTCTTCGAGATCGGGTTGAAGACGGCCGTTGCTGCACGGCTCGTGGCGACCGCGTTGGTAGCGACGAACTCGTGGCGGTGGCCTATACCGGCGGCCTGCTCCACGACATCGGCAAAGCCGTGCTGGCGGAGCTCTTCGAGCCGAGTGCTCAAATCGCGGCCCTGGGCGCCGGCTCTGGAACCGCCGCGGCTCGGCTGGCTGCAGAGAAAGAGCAGATCGGAGTCACCCATTGCGAGCTCGGAGTCCGTGTGGCCGTTCACTTCGGCCTCGGGCCGGCGCTTCGCGCGGTGATCGAGCACTACCATGTTCCCAGTGGGGCTGGGCCGGAACATCGTCGGCTGGTCGAGATCGTCCATGTGGCGGACGGGGTGTGCGCCAGGTTGGGCGGAGACGACGGCCTGGGATCTTTCGCCTATCCGGCCGATCCCGCAGTCTTCGAGAAACTCGGAATCCCCGAGTCGGATCTGGCCGAGATCATCTCCGAAACGCTGGAAGAATCGAGTGCTCTGCTCGAGGCGGTCTCGTTTGGGGGCGCGTCCGCCTAGCTCGTTTCCGCCTCACCATTCGTGGGTGGACGAGCGACGCGGAGGTCGATTGGCCCCCTTGTCCGAGGGGGCAAAGGCTGAGGGGCCTCCTCGAGGCCGCCGGTTGACCGGGGAGTAAGTGCTCGACTGCGCATGACCTGCCGGTGGGTGAGCACTCCAATCCGTGCCGCGTTTCTTCTGGATCGTGGTACCATCCCCACGTCTGAGCGGCTCTGCGCCTCGGCTCCGGACGCCATGGCCTCGCGCCCGTGAGTCGCTCCCAACGCTGGAGACCCGTGATGATTCGCCCAGCCGAACCTATGCCCTGACGCTCGTCCTGTGTCTATCGAGCTTTTCCCTGGTCGCCTTGCAATGCGAGGACCCGCCGACCTACGACGCGCAGGTGAGCCGGACCAGTTTCGGTATCCCTCACGTCCGCGCCGAGGATTTCGGGAGCCTGGGCTACGGGGTGGGCTTTGCTTGCCGAAGACAACTACTGCGAGCTGGCCGAGTTGATCGTCACCGTGCGAGGCGAGCGCGCCTTCTTCTTCAATTCGAGTTCGAGCAACATCAACTCGGATCTCTTCTTCAGCTTCTGGGGGAGCGACGCGCGTGTCGAGAGCTTCAAGGATGCGATGTCGCCGGACGTGCGGGCCGCCGTTCAGGGCTACGCAGCCGGTGTGAATCGCTATGTCCGGGATACGGGTGTGAGTTCCCTTCCCGTCCGGTGCAAGGATGGCGAATGGGTACGCCCGATCGACGAGGACGACATGGTCCGTGTCTTCATCCGCTTGATCTCCCTGGCGAGTACCCTGAATTTCTCGACCGGGACGCACGCCGTGCCCCCTGCGCCGGTGATCGCCGGCGTGCCGCCCCAGCCGACTCCCGATCCGTCGAAGTTCAGCCCCGAGGCGATCCGCACCGCAATGGCCGTAATCGAGCGGGAGGGGCCGATCGGCAGCAACGCGGTGGCCCTCGGGAGCGACACGACCCACGACGGTCGCGGGCTGCTGCTGGTCAACCCGCATTTCCCCTGGCGGGGAACGCTCCGCTTCTATCAGATGCACGTCACGATTCCCGATGTGCTCGACTCGATGGGCGCGGCGATCTTCGGTTCGCCGATTCCGAACATCGCGTTCAATCGCGACGTGGCATGGAGTCATACGGTCTCGACCGCGGCCCGCTTCGTGCTCCGCGAGTTGAAGCTCGATCCCGCCGATCCGACCGCCTACCTGGTCGATGGGGTATCTCGCCCGATGCAGCCGGTGCCCGTTTCGATCACGGTCCGCGATGCCAATGGGACGGTTCGTACGGTGGACCACACGTTCTATGACACCGAGTTCGGCTTCGTCATCGCGCTTCCGCCCATCCTCAGCTGGAGCGCAACGACCGCCTTCGCGATCCAGGATGCGAACAAGAACAACTTCCGGATCATCAACCAGTACCTGGCCATGAACCAGGCGAATGGTGTCGAATCCCTGGAGCGAGCCCTCGAGGAGAACATCGGCCTGCCCTGGGTGAATACGATCGCGGTCGATCGGCACGGCGACGCCTACTATGCGGATATCGGGGCCATGCCTCATGTGACGGATGCGCAGCTGACGGATTGCGCCGTGTTCTTCACCGCTGCGGTGAAGGTGATCGCCGGTGTCGATCTTCTGGATGGCTCCACCTCCGCATGTCGATCGGGCACCGACCCGGGCTCCCCTGAACCCGGAATCTTCGGCCCCTCCCATTTGCCTTCGATCCACCGTTCGGACTACGTCCAGAACTCCAACGACAGCTATTGGCTGGCCAACCCCGCAGAGCCGCTGGAAGGATTTCCGTCCATCATCGGCGCGGAGCGCAACGAGCAGGGCTTCCGCACGCGGCTAGGGAACATTCAGATCGAGGAGTTCCTGGCAAGCGGGGCCTTGTTCGAGCGAGAGGATGTCCTGGAACTCGTCTACGGCAATCGGAATCTGAGCGCGGAGCTGGCCCTGGCCGCTGTCCTCTCCGTCTGCACCCCGGCCCCTGCGCCGATCGTCGTGCGAAACGGACAGCCGGTCGATCTGACGGCGATCTGCGCCGCACTTGCCGGTTGGGATGGGCGGCAGAACCTGGATAGCAGGGGAGCGCATGTCTGGCGGCAGTTCTGGCCCGGCTTCGTCGGTTCTGGCGGCCCGAGCAGTGTGTTCTCCACCCCCTTCGATCCGAATGATCCGGTTCACACTCCGCGCGATGTCGATCTGTCGGCTCCGACCGTCGTCAAGCGGCTGCTCGACGAACTCGCAGACGCAACCTTGGCCGTCCAAAGCCTGGGCGTTCCCCTGGATGCGACGCTAGGCGAGGTGCAATTCGAAGAACACAAGGGCGAGCGAATTCCGATCCACGGCGGACCCGGAAGCCACGGCGTCTACAACGCCATCGGCACGCGTACCCGGAATGGCGCGGGCTACGCCCCGATCACATCCGGGACGAGCATCCTGCAGGTCGTCGATTTCCAGCCCCATCGCGTCCAGGCGCGTGCCGTGCTGACCTACTCGGAATCGACCGATCCGGACAATCCGCATTTCGCCGACCAGACGCGGCTGTTCTCGGACGAGGGCTGGAACGATCTGCCCTTCACGCCGGGCGAAATCAGCCAGGATCCCGAATTCCAGCAGATCCAAATCCAGGAAACGATTCCCGAGACCGTGCCCGCGCAGTTCAACTAGCCACGTGAGCCGCTTCGCTTCTCATTGTGGATCGCGGGGCGGGGGGCGGCCATCGCGGAATGGCTCGGCCGGGGCTTGGGAGGCCGCTTTCGACTTGGAGGCGGGTTCGCTTACGCGGCTTCGCCGCTAGCGAACTTGCACACGCTCATCAGTCGAGATGCCTGCGCTTTATTTCCGCGCTGACCGCCCCCCGCCCCGCGATCGGCCGTGCATGTAACCGGGGCCGCTTCGCCGGGGCTGGGCGCAGGCCGGGCGGAAATAAAGCGCAGGCATAGGTCCCGTCCGGCGTGCGCGTCGGTTGCCCGTGGCGAAGCCGCAAAGGGCAACACCCCGTCCAACTCCTTACGCGGCCACCCGACTCCCGGCCGAGCCATTCCGCCCGGCCTGTGCCCAGCCTCGGCGACTCGAATGTCACGCATGCGAAGCGAAGCGGCTCGGCACAGGTCTATCGGGCTGCTCGTTTCTGGAGATAGTTTCTGCGGGCTTGGTCGCATTCTTCGTCGCCTATGGCCGTGACCAGGCCGTCGGCGTCGCTCCAGCTGCGCATGGTGCCGACCATCTGATCGGTCACCGCGTTGACGTGGCGTTTGGTCGCGAAGATCGCGTGGGATGCCTTCTCGGCCAGGCTTTCGGCGAGGGCCTCGACTTCGCTCTTCAGCTCGGCGGCGGGCACCACCCGATTCAGGAAGCCAGCGGCCTTGGCCTCAGCGGCGTCGAAGGGTCGGCAGGTCAGGACGAGTTCCTTGGTGAGGGCCGGGCCGATCTCGCGGACCAGCCGCGGAATGCCGCCCCAGGCGAGTGGGATCCCCAGGTCGATTTCGGGTATCGAAAAGCGCGCGTCGTCCGCAGCGAGACGGAGATCGCAGGCGGCTGCCAGGACCAGACCTCCGCCGACACACCAGCCGCGGATCTCCGCGATGCTCAAGGCTCGCATGGCTTCGAGCGCATCCGCCATCTGCCGGCCGACGTCTGCCGCATCGCGGGTCGAGCCTTGAGGCGGACCCGAGAAGGTGGTGAGATCCGCGCCCGCCGAGAAGGCGCGGCCGGCACCGCTCACGATGACGACCTTGATTTCTCGTTGCTCATCGAACCAGCGAGCCGCCGTGGCGATCTCTGCGAGCGTCTGGGTGGAGAGGGGATTCAGCTTGTCAGCCCGGTTCAGGGTCAAGCGGCCGATCGGGCCTTGGGTTTCGGCGAGCAGGGTTTCGAACATGGATCCTCCGGCCGGTCAGGGTACCGTTTCGAAGCCCCCGGGGAACGGCTTCTTTCGGTTGCGCGCGGAGGGGCCGGGCTGTTAACTAGAGGGCACCCCCAAGAGCCTGAGCCAGCATTCATAGGCCCCCCCGGGAATCCACCGGTCTTCTCCAACTGGTGGGACCCCGAGGGGCAAAGAGGTTCAGTTGCGCGTCAAGTCGCTGCAGATCACGGGGTTCAAGTCTTTCGTCGATAAAACGGCGTTCTCCTTTCAGCCTGGGATCACCGGAATCGTCGGTCCCAATGGTTGCGGGAAGTCGAATGTCGTCGACGCCATCCGCTGGGCCATGGGCGAACAATCGCCCCGCCGGCTGCGCGGCAAGGGGATGGAAGACATCATCTTCGCGGGCTCCGACGCGAGGTCGCCGGTCGGCCTGGCCGAGGTGGTGCTCACCTTCGACAACAGCGATGGCCTCGCCCCGGCCGAGTTCGCGTCGTTCTCCGAGATCGCGGTGGCCAGGCGGTTGTATCGCTCCGGTGAGAGCGAGTACCTGATCAACAAGACCGCCGTGCGGTTGCGCGATGTCCAGGACTTCTTCCGCGATACCGGGATCGGCACCAAGGGCTACACGATCGTCGAGCAGGGCCGGATCGCGGAGATCGTCTCTGCCAAGGCCGAGGAACGCCGCAGCCTGATCGAAGAAGCGGCGGGCATCAGCAAGTACAAGGCGCGGCGGCGGGAAGCCGAGCGCAAGCTCGAAGCCACCGATACCAACCTGACCCGGGTGCGCGATGTCCTGGCCGAGATCAAGCGCCAGATCTCGTCGATCGAGCGCCAGGCCAAGAAGGCCGCCCGCTTCAAACGGTTGCGAGAGCTGCAGCGCCTGCTCGAACTCTCACTTGCCGCCGACGATCGTGCCGAGCTGACCCGCTCCCTCGAGCAGGGGCGAGGTCATCTGACGTCCCTTCGGGACGCAGCGACCCAGGCCGAGACACGCCTGCAGGAGCGTGAGGCCGGTCTCGAGGAGAAGCGCCTCGATCTGACCGACCTGGAGCGCACCCTGGGGCAGGGCAACGAGGTGCTCTTCCAACTGCGCGGGCAGATCAAGGAGTTCGAGAGCCAGATCGCCTACGAGCGGCGCGAGCGCGCGTCCCTTGCCGAGGCGAATGAGGCCCGGGCGGTCGAGAAGGAACAGCTCCAGGGTCAACTCGCCTTGGCGCTCGAAGAAGCGGGCCGCGTGGGCGACGAGTTGCGCGGCGTCGAAACGGCGCTCAGCGAAGCGGGCGAAGCCATGCGCCTGGCGGATTCTGAAGCCCGCACGGCCGAACAGGCCCTGCGCGGTTTCGAACAGGCGCGGGATACCCAGAACCAAGGCCTCGTCGAGGTGCTGACGGGCGTCGCCCGGGGCGAAGATCGTCAAGCCGCTTTGGCCGATCGGCGCGCCGAGATCGATCGTCGCCTGCGCAGCGCGGATGAGCAGCTCGAAGTGCAGCAGGGTGAGGCCTCTCGCGCCGACCAGGAGCAAGAGGCGCTGGAAGAGGGCCTGCGCAACCTGCTTGCCGAGCGCGACCGGCTGATGGGTCTGGTGCGGGATGCACTGGCCGGCCACGCGGAAGCGGTCGAGGTCGCCCGCACGACGAGCGAGCAGTTGCAGGCCCGGCGCGAGCTGCGCGAAACCCGGCGTGCCCGTCTCACGTCGCTTCAGGAGCTGCTGAGCCGCCAGGAGGATGTGGGCCAGGGCGCCCGGCATCTGCTTCGCCTGGATGAGGACGAGCGTCGTTCGCTCGGACTGCGAGGGTTGGTGCGCGATGCCTTCGATGCCGACGCGGGCATCGAGAAGGCTGTCGAGGCGGTTCTCGCCGAGCGCGCCGAGGCGTTGATCGTCGAGAACGGCGCCAAGGCTCTGGACGCGTTGGCCGCGCTGCGAAGCTCTTCGGCAGGGCGCGCCGTATTGGTGCTTCAGCAACAGGGAGACGACCAGCCGCTGGGCTTCGTGCCTCTGGGTGAACCCCTGCTGGGCCGCGTCTCGCCGCGCCCCGGATCCGAAGCGGTCGCGCGTTCGCTGCTTGGCCGGGTGAACCTGGTGGAGAGCCTACGGGAGCCACTCGAGCACTATGGCGGCGCGAACATTCCGTGCACTTTCGTGACTCCGGCCGGCGATCTGTTGACTCGCGACGGCGTCATCCACGGCGGTGGCGATGCCTCCCAGACCGGAATCCTCACGCGCGTCCGCGAAGTGCGCGAACTCGAGGACGAAGTGGCCGGCCTCGAGCGAGAAGTGGAGGAGCATGGAACCTCCCAGCGGGCCTCGGAGGAGCGGCTGGCCAGCGCATCGGACGAACTCGAGAACCTTCGCAATCGCCATCACACTGCGGCGCTGGCGGTGGCCAATCACGAGAAGGATCTGGAGCGTACCCGTGAGCGGGTGAAGGCGATCGGCGAGGCCCAGGAGGGCCGGGTCGCCGAGCGCTCCGATCTGCTGGCCGAGGTGGAGGCCATTCTGGAAGAGGGCGAGAGCTTGGAGCGTCGCCTGGTCGGTGAGCGGGAGGATCGAGCCCGACGCCAGAGGGCCCTCGAACAGATGGGTCTGCAGATCGGTTCCGCGGGTCGTGAGGTCTCGCGCCTCGAAGCGGTGGCTACCGAGCGGCGGGTGCTTCACGAAGGCCGCGAAGACGCCGCGACCCGCTTGCGGAGCGCTCTCGAACGGGCGGAAGCCTCGGTGCGCGAAAGCCGTGGCTGGATCCAGCGCAGGGATGCGGAGATGCAGACGGCGGAAAGCCGCCGCGACGAGTTGGCCGAGGGGATTGCCGAGGCGGAGCGGAACCTCGCCGAGCGACTTCAGGAGGAAGAGGTCGCACGTCTCGGAAACGAAGAGAAGCGCGATGCCTACGAGCAGCGGGCGGAGGTGGTGCGCGAGCTCGAGGAAGAAGCCCGCAGTGTGCGTATCGATCTGGAAGCACGGCGCGACGAGGCCCAACAGGCGGAGCTTGGCCTGCGGGAGCAGGAGTTGCGCCTCCAGCACCTGGACGAATCGATTCTCGAGAAGTGGAAAGTCGATATCGTCCACTGGAAACCGCCGGCGCCCGCACTGGATGCGGAGGAGGCGCCGGAAGTCGTAGAGACTCTCGAACTGCCGAGCGGTGACGAGGATCCGACCCTTGCACGAAGCGCGGCCTCCGAGGACCGCGACGCGCGCAAGGAGGCCCGGGAGATTGGAGAGCTGATGGCGCTCGACGTCGATGGGCGCCGTGAGCGCCTGGTCGATGTGCGAAAGCGGGTCGAGGCCATCGGCGAAGTGAACCTCGGCGCGATCGAAGAGCATGAAGAGCTTCGCGAGCGCTTCCGATTCCTCGGAGAGCAACAGGGCGATCTGGAAGCCAGCGTTGCCCAGCTTCGGGATGCCATTTCGCGAATCAACCGGACCAGCCGCAAACGCTTCCGTGAGACCTTCGATGCGGTCAAGGAGCGCTTCGAGGAGAACTTCCCGCGGATGTTCCGGGGCGGCAAAGCAAGCCTGGCCCTGACCGAGAGCGAGGATGTGCTCGAAGCGGGAATCGACATCATGGCCCAGCCCCCCGGCAAGCGGTTGCAGAGTGTGAACCTGCTGAGTGGCGGCGAGAAGACGATGACCGCCATCGCCTTGCTGGTCTCGGTCTTCCAGGTCCGGCCGTCACCCTTCTTCCTGCTCGACGAAGTCGACGCGGCACTCGACGATGCCAACGTCGGCCGCTTCAACGAGATCGTGAAGGAGATGGCCGACAGCTCCCAGTTCCTGCTCATCACGCACAACAAGCGCACGATCGAGATCGCCGACATCCTCTACGGCGTCACCATGGAGGAAAAGGGTGTCTCCAAGCTCGTTGCCGTCGAAGTCCACTGAACGCAACCAGGGGACGCTCCTCGAGGCGCCCCCCTGCTGCTTCTACTCGGCCAGCGTGAGTTCTCGGGTGAGTCCGAAGCGCAGGGCGAGGTAGGCGAGCAGGCCCAGGGGCCCGAGCATCAGGGTGAGGACCAGGCAGGGAACCACCCACAGGTGAGCGATGCCACGTCGCCGGGCGTCGCGCACCTCCCAGGCTCCCACGAAGAGATCGAATGCCAGGTAGTGGATCCAGCCGCCGAGGGCGGCCCATGGCTGCGTGAAGAGGGCCATCACGCCGGCGAGGCTCCCGAATCCGCCGCCTTCCGGCGCCTCGGCCAGGCCCTGGCTGATCGCGAAGCCGTAGGCGATGGCGAGCAGGCCCGGGATCCATGCGGCGTGGATCAACCGGGTCGTCCAGGCCCAGCCCGGGGCGAAGACGAGAAGCAGCCAGGCGGGCAGGACGCCGTTGTTGCAGAGGAGGAAGAGGAGATCGGGTGACATGTGCCCCTTCGTAGCCCATCTGGGCGGTGCCGACGCGCTGGGATTCACCCCCGCCGACGGCCTCCGCGAGCGCTGCTAGGATGCCACGGCCGAATGACCAGGAGCCCCCCCGTGCTGCAGCGATTGAAATCTGCTCGTCAGGACCGCCCTGTCGATTTCTTCCGAGGCTTCCTCGACCGCCCCAAGCAGGTGGGCTCGGTCATCCCGAGTTCGCGCTTTCTCGAGCGGCGCGTGGTCGGAGCTGCGGAGCTCGCCGACGCCCGCGTCGTCGTAGAACTCGGGCCCGGAACCGGTGGCTCCACCCGCGCGTTGCTGAAGGCGCTTCCGCAGGAAGCGACCCTGATCGCGATCGAGATCAATCCGGATTTCGTGAAGGTGCTGAAGCGCCACATGCCGGATCCGCGTTTGATCGTCCACGAAGGCAGCGCTGCGGATGTGCGCGGCGCCCTGGCCAAGTACGGCTTCGAGGCGGCAGACGTCGTCATCTCCGGCATTCCCTTCTCGACCATGCCCGAAGCCCTCGGTGCCGCGATCGTCAACGAAGTTCACGCGAGCCTGGTGCCCGGGGGCCGATTCGTGGCCTACCAGGTTCGCGACAAGGTTCACGAACTCGGGCGCCGGGTCTTTGGCCGCGCTCGCGTCAAGACCGAATTGCGCAACGTGCCCCCCATGCGGGTCTACCGCTGGGAGCGCACACGGGAGGCAAGCTAGCCATGGCTGCCGTGAGCGAAGGAGCGCGAGCGCCTGCGTTCGAGGGCCGCACCTCGACCGGTGGGAGCCTCTCCCTGGAGGATTTCCAGGGGAGTCGACATCTGGTGTTGTTCTTCTACATGAAAGACTACACCCCGGGTTGAACCCTCGAGGCGCGTGATTTCCGCGGGCACTACCCGGAATTCACTGCGCTCGGCGCCGAGGTCGTCGGCGTCAGCAACGATTCGGCGGAGCGGCACGCGTCCTTTGCCGAAACCCTGGAGCTTCCCTACCCGCTGCTCAGCGATCCGAAGGGTGCGATCGCGAAGGCCTACGGGCTCGCGCGGGCCGGTGGTTGGTTGCCGAACAAGCGCGCCACGGTGGTCATCGATCGCGAGGGCATCGTTCGCAAGGTGATCGAGGCCGAACTCGACATCGCCCAACACGCGCGCGAGGCGTTGGAAGTCCTGGCTACTCTCTAGTGATATGATTCATAAATAAAGGGCACTATTGGACTATCCACGTTACCCTCGCGGCGAACGGCCAGAGGGGCACGATGCGGGTCGCAGCCGAGATTCACCTCAGCAAGAGCCAGCGGGCGACGCTTCAGCAATGGT